>JADFIX010000753.1 GCA_022566435.1 Planctomycetota bacterium | reverse complement strand
AACATCCTCGTCGGCGCGGGCCTGGCGTTGATCGTTCTGCACACCTTTCTGCGATCGATCTCGGGCACGGCGGTGGTGGCGATCGCGATCCCGATCTCGGCCGTGGGCACGTTCCTGGGCGTGTTTGCCCTGGGCCGCAGCCTCAACGTCATCATGTTGGCCGGAATGACGTTCGCCGTCGGCATGGTGGTCGACAACGCCATCGTCGTGCTGGAGAACATCTACCGCCATCGCGTGGCGGGAAAAAATCGACGCGACGCAGCCCTCGACGGCGCACGAGAAGTCTGGGGCGCCGTACTGGCCAGCACGCTCACGACCATGGCCGTTTTTCTGCCGGTCATCACCATCAGTGAAGAGGCCGGACAACTGTTCCAGGATATCGCCTACGCCATTGCCACGGCCGTCGGATTGTCGCTCGTCGTTTCCGTGCTGCTTATCCCCTTGCTGGCCTCGAAATTCTTCAACGCCACCAGGGCCCGGGCCGTCAGGGGAGACAAGCCGTGGCCCGTCGCTCGGGCGGTGTCGCTCCTCGTGCGGAAGATCAACGAGCGGGTCGGCACTCGCATCGCGGTTGTCGCCGGTATCAGCGGCTTGGCGATCTTGGGGAGTTTCATCCTGACGCCGGGTACGGAGTACCTTCCGGCGGGCAACAAGAACATGGTGTTCGGTTTTCTTCATACGCCGCCGGGGTACTCGATCGAAGAATTCAAACGCATGGCGATCATTGTGGAAGAAGGAGATCCCGATGTTCCCAACGATGGCATCAGGCCCGCGTGGGAAGCTAAGCTCGGGTCGAAACAGGCGGCCCGATTACCGAGCGTCGAGATTCCGATCGGGCGAATGCGCGACAGCGTACGAACGGTGACACCACCGCCGATCGAGAATTATTTCTTCGTTTCCTTCGGGGGCACGGCCTTCATGGGTGCCACCTCCAAGGAGGAGACCAACGTCAAGCCGCTCGAGTATCTGATGAATCGGGCCGGTGGACGGCTTCCAGGCGTCTTCGCGTTCTTCACCCAGACATCCCTGTTTCGCGGTGGATTGCAGGGGGGCAACACCGTGGATATCGAGATTCGCGCCGACGACCTCGATGCCGTGATCGAATCGGCACGGGCGATCATGGACAGGATCATGGAGACGGGCTACGAGTATCCCAAGCCGAATCCTGCCAATTTCGCACTCGGCAGACCCGAGATCCAGTTGATCCCCGATCGCGCCAAGGCCGCCAATCTCGGTCTCGACGTCCGCGATGTCGGCTTCGTGCTCGAATCATGCATCGACGGTGCCTTCGTCGGCGAATACAACGATCATGGCGATAAAATCGATATGGTGATCACCGTCGCCGGGACCGACAATGCCACGGTAGAGCAGATCGGCCAGATTCCGATCCATACGCCGTCCGGACATGTCATCCCCATCGCCTCCATCGCCGAACTGAAGCAGACCACCGCGCCCCAGCAGATCAATCACATCGAAGAGATGAGTTCGGTGACGCTCTCGGTGAAGTCGAAGACCGGCGTGCCCCTACAGGAGACCATGCGCGAGCTTCAAGAGGATATCATCGCCCCCCTCCGCGAATCCGGCGCGATCGCGCCTTCGGTGATGACCGTGCTGGCCGGCACCGCGGACAAGCTGACCCAAACGCAGCGCGCCCTCCTTGGAAACTTTGAAGGCGTCGTGACGCAACCTCGGATATTCGGGTTGTCGATTGGCGTTTCCGTGATGCTTCTGTGCGGCATCTGCGTGGTAATAGTAGGTGTGGTGCGATTCGCCGCCGGCACACCGCAGGCCGTCGCCGCTGCCGGAGCTGCGATTGCCCTGTTGGTCATCGGGTTTCTGGCGGCCAACCCGCAACTCCTGCTCACGATTGCCCAGTCTCGCGCGATCTTGGCACTTGCGATTACGTATCTCCTGATGGCGGCCCTGTTCGAATCGTTCATCTATCCGTTGGTCATCATGTTCTCCGTTCCCTTGGCCGCGGTCGGTGGATTCGCCGCGCTACGAATCGTGCACGAGGTCAGCCTCTACGACATTACGTCGCCCATCCAGCAGTTGGACGTGCTCACCATGCTGGGGTTTGTGATCCTCGTCGGCATCGTGGTCAACAACGCCATTCTCATCGTCCATCAAACGCTCAACTTCCAGCGGCGCGATGGCATCGACACCGCCGCGGCGGTCGCCATGTCCGTGCAGACAAGGACCCGGCCCATCGTCATGAGTGCCTTGACATCTGTCTTTGGCATGGCACCACTTGTCATCATGCCAGGGGCCGGTAGCGAGCTCTACCGCGGCTTGGGCAGTGTCGTGTTGGGCGGCCTGCTCGTGTCCACGGTCTTTACGCTGATTATCGTGCCGGCCGTTCTCACGCTCGTGGTGGATTTCCGGAAATGGCTGCAATCACTATCCGAAAAACAGCATCATCCGCGCCCCGCCGTCGCAGGCGCCCAAACCGCGACGGATGCCACTGCGGGACGGGCCGTGACTCGCAGTCCGGAATGATGCGAATCGTCCGATCGGACCTAAACCCTACCGACTCACGCGGCTATCTGTGCGCACGAAGACGCGTCACCGCACTGAGAGCCACTCTCCACGCGACAACTTGTGACAAACACGCCCAACGATCGGCGATATAAATTGTCTCTGTCGGAGCATGGCGGCCGTTCGCCGGCCATGTGTAGGATCGGGTAGTTTCAAAACTGAGTGGAGGATACGAAATGAGACGGATAGCTATGACGCTGATTCTTGCGGGCCTTGTGGTCGCCGGTTCGGGGTGTGTCGCGGTCGTCGGGAACAGGGGTAGTTTGGTCACGCCTAGCAAGCGGGTCGTGGTGATTGGTTTTGCAGAAGAGTTTGCGATGTTGTGAGTGGTGCAGTCAGTCGTCCCCGAAGTCGAAGTCAAAATCAAGGTCCTCTATATCAGGTTTCTTGCCTGGTTTTGGTTCGATGGGCGGCTGGTCCTGCTTATCGTCTGGCTCTGCTTCGAACGAGTCCGCGACTTCTTCTTCAGGCGGAGCGGGAGGTTTTTCTGTTGGCGGTTGGTAACCATC
>JADFIX010000752.1 GCA_022566435.1 Planctomycetota bacterium | reverse complement strand
TTCGGTGAACGCAAGGAGGTGCCTGTGAAGTTCTCCAGTCTCCGACGATCGGATGTACAAGCCAAATACGCCCTCGTTCTGGCGTTGCTGTCGCTCGTGCCGTTTCTCGCGGCAGCGGGGCTCTTGCTGCGTAACTTTCGTCGAGACGTCGGACAGATCGTGTACGGGTCCGAGGGGCGATTCTTGCCCCTGTTTCTCGGTTGCGTGGCCCTTGCCTCGGCGCCCAGTGCGTTGGCTTTCGTATTCGGCTGGAGCAGTTCAGGACATCGTCGCAACGACAGACCGGGTCGCTCGTGGTTCGGGTTTTTCGTGGGCGGGGCGGTGTTCACACTTTGCATTATCATGGCCATGGCCTTTGTCATGTTGCGTTTGAAGAAACCAACCTGACGGGCGATTTTCCTCGCTTGTCTTTCGAATGGAATCCATCAAATGCCTCGAAAACCACCGTTGTCGATCGATCGCAGAATTCTCCACGACATGCTCACGATTCCCACCGCACCGTTCGCCGAACATCTCGTGATCGACTATATCGAACGATTTTGCGCCCGGCGCAAGAGTGCCAAGCTGGTGCGTGACAAGGTCGGCAACATTCTTGTCCATATCAAGCAGGGGCGACGGCGCTTCGGACGTCCGGTTTGTCTGACCGCTCACCTCGATCATCCAGGCTTCATCGCTGATCGTATGACGGGCAAACGGCGACTGCGTGCCTTTTGGCGCGGCGGCGTGCCGCCCGAATATTTCGTCGGCAGTCGCGTACGCTTTTGGGCCGATGATCGTTGGATCAAGTCGACCGTGCGGAGTATCAAGACGATCACCAAGGGGGGCAGGCGCCGGGTCGAAACGGCCAGTCTGGAGTTCGGAAAAGATGTGCCGCCCGGGTCCATCGGGATGTGGGATCTGCCGGATCCCGTCGTTCGCGGCAACCGAATTCACGCCCGCGGTTGTGATGACATCGCCGGTGCGGCGGCCATGCTATGTTGCCTCGATCGATTGGCCCGCAAGCGGACGGACTGTGACGCTTACTTTCTCTTTACCCGGGCGGAGGAGGTCGGGTTTGTCGGCGCGATCGCGGCCGCCAAGCTGGGCACGATTCCAAAGAAATGCTTCGTCGTGGCCATGGAGACGAGTTCCCAATTGCCCAGTGCGAAAATGGGCGAGGGTCCGATCCTGCGCGTCGGCGATCGGACGAGCGCGTTTACCCCTTCCGTCACGGCGCATTGTCATGCCGTGGCACGCGATCTGGCGGCGAGCGATCGGCAGTTCGCCTACCAGCGGAAACTTATGGACGGTGGCACCTGCGAGTCTTCGGCTTACTGCCAGCTTGGTTATGAAGCGACCGGGCTGTGCGTGGCGTTGGGCAACTATCACAATGTGGACCTACGCCGAAAGAAGATCGGCTTGGAATACATCGACCTGAACGACTTCGACAACGTCGTGAAATGGTTCACCGAACTCGCCCGATCGCCGCGATCGTATTCGGGACGGGACGACACGCTGATAAAACTGCTCGCCGAGATCGAAGGCGACTATAAAACGTTGCTACGGGCATCTGTGAAACAGCCCTGCTGATCAAGAATGTACGTGGCGCCACAACCGTTCTCCTCAAGAGACGACGGCGGAATCGACGATGCCCTCGCGAGGCACGCACCCGGTCGCTAGGTTTCGCCGTAGCCGGTCGTGCTGATCGACATACCGCCGCAGACCGAATACTTCAAAGGCGTGGCCGCGGGCAACCTCTTTGACCCTCGTTTGCGAATCTCGATCCATCAAGAGTCTTCCGACCGCACCGGCCAGATGCGTCGCGGTTTTGGGGTTGAAGAGCAGCCCATTGACCTTATTGGCGATGAGTTCGGCCACCGCATACACCGCCGACGCAATGACTGCCGAGCCGGAGGCCATCGCCCACGCTATCGAAGTCGTCGACGTGGTGGATTTCGGAACGACGACCAACGCATCGGAGACGGTCACCAACTGTTCGAACGGAATGTCCGAAGGCGGCGTCACCACCACATGTGACTCAAGTACGACTCGGTCGAGACGGCAAATTTTCTCTTGCGTGCGCGACCGACCCGGAACGATCAGGCGAGCTTTCTCGCCGAACCTGGTGAGCAAATATACGGCCCAGAAGACTTCCATCGCACGGTCTTCCAATCCGCGGGGCTCGGGAATGATGGCCACGTAGTCATCGGGGTCGATTCGGAGACGCCGCCGCAATTCACCGCCTCGACATCGGCGGATCAGCGCAAAATCGACGGCCGGGCGTATGACCACACAGTTGTCCGGCGGCACGCCACTTTCGATGAGCCGTCGCCGCACCGATTCGGAAGCGCAGGAGACGGCGAATCTCTCCGGGCGAGCCAACGAGCGTAACAGTTTGATGTCGCGCGCGGGAATTTCCGGGTCAAACCAGGGGATCACGAGAGGTCGATTCGATGCCGCCCGCGCCGCAAGCGCCGCCTGCAATCCCCAGGCATAGATGCACTCCACTGCCGTGCGGCGCAGATACCGCTGCACACTCGGCGCCACGGTCGGTGCGAATCCGCCCAGCCGACAGAATCGTTCGACCCGGCCCGTCAAGGCCTTTGCGACGGCCGAACCGCGAGCGTCGATGGAGGCGACCACGTGCGACGAATCGTCGGACGTCGTGCGTTCCACCAGTTGCCGTGCACCCACGCGCTGCTCCCAGCCCACCGATTCATCGAATAGGTGACATATTCTCGTCATTTTTCGTGGCCGAAGTCGTCGAGATTATGGTCGTAGAAGAGCGTCGCCACTCGCCCGGCCAATTTGCCGGAAATCGCGCGGGCGATGGCCGCTTTCGTCTTCTTTTCGGCAACCGCGGCGCCGGTCATCGAGACCGACCGGTGCAGAGCGTTTCCGCTCGACGCACGGCTCGGCATGGAGGGCCTACCGCAAAGCGGCACCGGCCAGGCAGCGCTGCTCACGGGCGAGAACGCAGCCAAGATGTTCGGGCGTCACGTCGGCCCATGGGCGCCGGTGAAGCTACGGCCGCTACTGCTCGAGAAGAGCGTGCTGCGCCGTGCCCAGC
>JADFIX010000751.1 GCA_022566435.1 Planctomycetota bacterium | reverse complement strand
TGCGCGACTTTGACCGGCGATGAGCTGGAGATCATACCGGATCCGAGTGGCGGCGAAGTCAGCGGGATGACGCTCACACAAAACATGGTTCTCACCATCGCGAACACAGTCGAAGTTGTCGGATGCAGCGTGTCGGCTCGCGGCGGGTGTACGCCACCGGCGCGCGGCGGGTGCACGCCTCCGCTTATGCATATCCAGGGAGATTCCGACGTGTCAATCGGCGGGGACCTGTCGATCGGAGGAGACCCGTCGATCGATGGAGGCCGGGGGCTTGGTGGCGACGTCGATTTTGTGAACGATTCAACGAACCCAATTACCATGCAAGGCGACTTCGCGGTGGCCGGTCAGAACGCCGCGTGCTTCAACAGTTCGAGTGGTGGCATGACCATGGATGGCGGCTCCGCCGCGAACCGTGGTGTCGGCGTGCAGTCCTTCGAGGTCGCCGGGCAGAATCTAGGCCCCATGATCGTCGACGATCTAATAGCCGTGCAGTTCAACTTCGCGCTGAATTCGTTGGAGATCAGCCAGAACTCAAATGTCGTCTTTCAAAACAACGTGAAAAACGCCACCGGTCCGGAGCCCGGCGACGAGGCGCTTTATGTGAGAACGCTGACGCTGGGGAGTGGATCGAGTATTACGATCGACGAGACCATTCTGTTCTACGAGACTCTCGTACTCTCCGGGGCCGGGGCCACCGCCACGCTCACTGAAAACAGCAAACTGGGCACGACCGGCACGTGCCCGATGTCGGATATGCCGCTCGATGAACCGCAGGTCGTAAGAAAAAACCGCTACATCTCGTTCGAACCGGGCAACCCGGGCGCGCTCACGGCCATACGCGTCACCCACGTGGACACTGGTCGGCAATCGTGGGTGGAAGCGCATTTTGAAGACAACCCGCCGAACATCTTCCGACTCGGTCCTGGTCCGTACTTTCGGGATTGGGGTGGCGTCGGAGTGATTGATGTCGGAGACTGTGACATCGTTCCCCTGGCGAGTTACTTGGTCGATATCATGCCTATCGGCTGCGACCCCGAGGACCCCGCCTCGTTCTCCGCGGCGCAGGATGTTGAAACGAGCGTACCGGATGTGAACGGCCGCTGGGGCGATACGGTAGGCGAATTCGTGGATTCGCCGCCGCAGGGTACCACCAACATCTTGGACGTGGTGGCTGCCATCAGGAATTTTCAGGTTCAGGCGCCTTTCCCACCGCTTTCGTGGGTCGACATGGAACCGCAAGTCCCGAATGGGATCGTCAACATCAACGACGCTTTCAAAATCATCATCGCCTTCAGGGGTGAGCCGTATCCATACGGCTGCCCGGACAATCCTTGTCAGGATAATGTTATCTTTCCTTGCCAGTAAACCGGCGATCGGTACGCTAACGCAAGCGTTCGGCGTGCTTTTGATATGTTTCAGTGGAACTGGAGCCGACGAGACTCGAACTCGTGACTTCCTGCATGCCATGCAGGCGCTCTCCCAACTGAGCTACGGCCCCGGGAGTTGCGGTGGTGCGGGGGATTGAACTCGACGGGACAGCGCATGTCAAGGCTGCGTTGGCGGCTAGTTCTACAGCGGCGCTTTGGGTTTTGCTTTCGGGTGGCGTCGCCACCAGCTTTTGGTGTGGGACTCCTTGGCGATGCGGTTTCGTTCGATGTGGTACTCGATGATCTCCAGCGCGCGCTCTGCCGTCAGAGTCGGATGCGGCAGGACGGCAGAGAGAAGATGGAAGATCAGCGGGAGCGTAATGGCCGGCTCGTTTTTTTTAGGCGTATTCGGGTGACGGTAACGAACAAATGAGCCACGGCGACCAAAGCCATATGACGATGCCAGCTCGTCCAAGAGCGAGCTTGGTAGTCGCGCATCCCGAGGGATCCTTTGCCGTCCTCGAAGAATTCTTCGACGCGCCATCGCACGCCGGTGACGGCGGCGAGAGTGGCCAAGGGCACGTCCGCGTCGGCGTTGCTGATGTAGTACTTCGTTTCCGGTTTGGCTTCCAACGATCGTCGGATCACGAGCCAACTCGGCGGCCCGGGCTTGCGGTGACGAACCTGCCACACGCGGACCGCGGCGAACTCGAACATCACCGGGCCTTGGGCCCCCTCCCGAAGCTGCAAGGTCTGCCAGGCCGATTCCGGCAAGGAGGCGGCCACATCCCGCACCGAGCACACGGAATCGCGACGGGGCCGCGACGGCGGCTGCCCTTGGCTGACGGAGGGCGGAATCTCGGTGGCGGGATCCTTCGTCCACACCGTCGTGCTCACCGGCACCTCCATGAGATACCGTTCGCCCCTGTCTTCGAGTCGCGCTTTCAGATCCCCGTTGCTTCCGTAGAGTTCGTCGGCGACGATCCAGTCGTACGGCAACAAGCCGTTGGCCCGAACCGCTTCGACCAGGTCGCCGGCCAGTTCGGGCTTCGTGCGAAATTGCACGTCCTCGGGCCCGCGCGTTTCCTTGCGACGATCCGGATCATCGGCCCAGTCCTTCGGCAAGTACAACCGATGGTCCGCAAGGACGGTGCCTGCCGGCGTCGCGTACGCCAGGAAGACGCCGACCTGGCAATTGTCCACCTTGCCCAGGCGACCGTTGTGTTGTCGGCGTACGCCGACACTGTGCGTGCCCTTCTTGGCGAACGCACTCTCGTCAATAATCAGCACCGCGCCCTCGGGCGTACCGACAGCCGACGGAGCGAGTCGCTCGGCGGCCACGGCCTGCACTTCGCGCTGCACCGCCGCCGCGTCCCACACGCCGCGAGTCAGGAACCGCTGCATGGGAATGACGTTGCCCTCCGCGAAGTGCAACGCCATCGGCTCGACGCTCTTGCCCTTCGGCGCGAGCAACAGCCCTTGCAGATAATGAAACGCGTGTCCCTGACACTCGATGCGTCCGAAGCACGGCGAGAATCGCTGGTGAAACTCGACGAGTTCCGTGCCGCAGGCGCGCAGATCTTCCTTGGTCATGATCCTGTCCTCCTGACAATGACAACCACGAGGCCAAGAACGGATCCGTTCGTCTTGCGTACGCTACTATTAGGTCGATCGGCAAGAAGATGGTACGCGGC
>JADFIX010000750.1 GCA_022566435.1 Planctomycetota bacterium | reverse complement strand
GGCTTGACCCGGATCTCCAAGCGGTAGTGGCTCAAGCTTGCTCCTCCAGGCTGTCGTCCGGGTCGATGGCTAGGTCCCGGGGGCCGCGTGGCCCCAGTTCCGCGTAGTCGAGCGCGCGGACCTCCGAGGGTGATCTGTCGGCGCAGGCGCTTTGACGTTGCAAGGGTAAACGGCTCACATGGATCGGGATACTTCAAGGACTTTCGTAGGATGCTGCGCCAATTCCGCGAGCGTTTGAGTCTTTTCAAGGAAAGGAAAGAAAATGATGACTTGGAGTTCGAGAACGACAGCGATCGTATTTGCATTTGCGCCGTTGGTAGTTTGGGGGGCGCCACCCATAGCGCCGACGTCGCAGACCTTCGCCTTTCTCGGTGATCGCTGGAGAATCAGATTGCCGAATTCACCGGCGTGCTTAGTGCGGCGTCCGAAGAGCAGGCCAGCGTGCTTCACGATCCATACACGTGGACAATCAAACAGGTTGTCGGGCATATGATCGATGTGGAGAAGGTGTTCGGGTATCGCGCACACCGTTTTGCATGCAATGATTTACGACCGATACTCGGCATGGAACAAAACGATTTTGTGGATAGCCTCGATTACGAATCGCCGTTGCTCGGCGACATGGTGGTCGAGCTGAAGTGCTCGCGGCGAAGAAACTGGTGCTTTCTGAAACGAATTCCGGAGACCGCTTGGAGTCGTACAGGCACGGCCGACGGTAATGTGATGTCCGTCCGCGCCATCGCCTATATTCTGGTCGGCCACGTGAGCCATCATCTGGAGATCATCAAGAAACGATTGGCATAAACACAGCCAAGCCTTCGAAGAACAAGTCGATCGAGCGCATTGAGGGCATCGTCCCCGCGATCATGGCCCGGTGACGCTCGACACGAACCGCGCGGCGTCGCGCAAGTCCACATGCCCGTCGAAATTGAAGTCGAATGCCTCGCACCCGGCGTCGTAGGATGAGTCTGCCGGTCCGGTCATGCACATCGGCCAGTGCGCCGCGTCCGCGAGGTCCGTTGAGCGATTGCAATCGAAATCGCCTATGCCGAATTCGTAGGCGCCCAAATCGACGCGGCCGCAGAGGACGCGGGGGTGAGCGTCGAGGTCGGTTTCGCCCGGCGCGGGTTGGTAAAATGGATCGCCGGCATTGATCGCGGGGGAACCGGGCATCAGTCGGTAGTTGCCGTCAACCCAGAAGTCGTCGCTGGAATCGAGCGGCGTATTGTTGTCGTCCCATTCACCGGGTTGGGCGAACAACGGATCGGCGGCGGTGTTGCCCAGACCTGGCCAACCGCCCTGGATACAGCTGTAGGAGACGCTTGCTGATCCGCTGTTCTGGTTGGAGATTTGTCCCAGCGCCGGAGTGTTGCTCCAGAGTATACAGCCGGTGGCTGTCGACAAGCTTGTGGGGTGGGTGTTGTCGATGGCCCCGCCGTCGCTTAGGGCAACGTTGTGCCCGAACGTGCAATGGGTCAGGGTTGCACGGCTGGCGATATTGCGAATCCCGCCGCCGTGTCCTGTCACGGAGTTTCCGACGAACAGCGAGCTTGTGATGGCCGCCACACTGTTGTCGTTGAGCACAGCGCCGCCGCTCTCGGCGGTGTTGGCCGTAAATGTGCACCACGTCATTGTCGCATCCGCGAGGTGGTTGTACCAGGCGCCCCCGGTAGCGACCGCGCTGTTTCCGCGGAAGCTCGAGCGGTGTATTTGAATCGACCCGGCATCACTTAATCCTGCGCCGCCAATGAGCGCGCTATTTTCATTGAAGGTACACTCGCTTATCGTTGGCGTGCCTTGGCCGGCGCTGGCGACCGCCCCACCGGCGATGACGGCGGTGTTCTCGTTGAAGCCGCACTGTCGAATCACCGGGCTGCTGCTGCTGTTGAATATCGCACCACCGTCGCCTTCCACAATGGGCCCTCCATCAGCCTTGTTGCGGGTAAACTGGCAGTTCTCGATCAGCGCGGTGTTCTGTCGATTGTAGATGGCACCGCCATAGGTGGCGTGGTTTCTGCAGAAACTGCTGGCCATGACGGTTGGGCTGCCGATGTTGTACATCGCCGCCCCCGCGGAGCCGGTGTTTCCTTCGAAGGTGGTACCGAAGACGGCGGGCGCGCTTTCGACGTCGTTGTAGATACCGGCTCCTGAACTCGCCGTGTTCTCGAAGAAAGTGCAGGTGGTGACCGACGGGCTGCTTGCGTCGTTGAACATGGCTCCGCCTAGTCCGGCAGTGTTGTTATCGAAGGTGCAATCGTTTATCGACGGGCTGGTGTCTTCCAGGTAGATACCGCCGCCGAAGTACATGGCTTCGTTTTCGACGAAGGTCGAATGGTTGATGGTCGGGCTTCCTCCTTTGACGTACATACCGGCCCCGACGTCGCCGAAGTTTTCTCGGACAGTGCAGTTGGTGATGGTCGGGCTGCTCGCCCAGATGTACAGTCCGGCACCCTTGTCAAGAGGTGTTGACCCGTTGGCGTATCCGCCTGTAATCGTTACGCCGTCCAGCGTCGCGGTCTCGTCGACACTGTAGGCGGCTACGACTCGGTAGCAGTTGTCGGTTGGGTCATCCGGGTCGCCAATGTTGCCGGTTAGGATGGTTTCGTAGAGTGCGATGTCTCGGGCGTTTCGATCCGGCGCCCCCAGTCCCGCGTAGCCACCGGAAACGCGAACGCCACTGAGGAGTCTGAACGAATCCTGCCGGTTTAAGCCTGGCGTGTAGGTACCCTCCGCGATCCGAATTTCGTTGACCAGGTCGCAAGTGAGCGCGCGGCTCCGTGCATCCTTCAGATTGTTGAATGCCGTCTGCCACGTAAGTCCATCACCGCCATTCGGCGCGTCATCGTCGACGAGAAGCGCGGTCGAGGTCTCGCATTCGTCGGGGACGCCGTTGCGGTTGCAGTCGGCGGCGTCTCCGTTGGCCACGTCACAGGAATCGGCAACTCCGTTGTTGTTGCAATCGGGACTGCACTCGTCGGGAATTAGGTTGCCGTCGCAATCGTCGCTGGTTCCGTCGGCGATGTCGCATGCATCGGGGATGTCGTTGGTGTTACAATCCGGGTCGCA
>JADFIX010000749.1 GCA_022566435.1 Planctomycetota bacterium | reverse complement strand
AGCGCATGCCTGGAAGGGACTTCCACCCTTCTGATCGAGTACACTTTCAGGCGCACTAGGGCGGGCTTGGCCCGCCGGAACCGAGGTACACAATGAAAATCAAACGGCACGTATATTTGCCTAATCTGACTGCTGTAGTGATTCTTTCGTCGGCGGTGTGTTTCGCGCTGTTGGCCTTCGGGCAGAGCGGGGACACAAATGTGTCGACAGCGGCGGGGCCACCGGACTACGGGCTGTCCTGGTACACCATCGACGGCGGCGGTGCAATGCGAAGCACCGCCGACGGCTACGAGCTGTCCGGCACCATCGGCCAACCGGACGCGAGCGGGCCGATGATCAGCGGCGAATACGAGCTGACGGGTGGCTTTTGGTTCGCGCAGGTACCGGGCGATTGCATTTTCGATGGCGCCGTGAACCTGCTGGACCACTCGACGTTCGTTGACTGCTCGGCCGGGCCGAACACGAGTCCGGCAGGCGACGGCTGCGCGTGCTTCGACCTGGACGACGACAACGACGTCGACTTGGACGACTTTGGCAGGTTCCAGCGCCAGTTCAACGGGTCCTAGTCCTCCAGACATGTGCCTAGAGTCAAAGGCTTCATGTGCCGTCATTTTGTCTCAACAGCCGACGAGGACCTCTGCATGTGGGGTCTCGATCTTGCCAACTTAGCTCGCAGCTACGGCCTGGAAGTCAAGATCTCCGACCCGCTGATTCCCTCCGAATTGATCATGCCGTAAGATGCCGCCCTCATCCGGACGAAGTTCAGAATTCTCGGCCCGGATGGAATAGACCGGTAGTAACCACATTGAGCATTCTCGACGGAGACCTGTAATGTCCGGACGAGCCTCGGCCGCGGATTGTTTGACGAGGTTTTGCGAATGTATTCCAACTCCACTTGGGGTAACCACGCACCTGCCCGGCCGTCGCCATGACGGACGAGGTTTCGGAATGCTCGCGATGCGGTGAGACAGGTCGCTACGCAATAGACGATCAATTGGTCAGTGGCCATTTGGTCAGTCCTGCTTTTGCTTGCAATATACGATTCGCCGACCGCAGGGGTGCAAAACACGGAAATGCTTTGCACGTGCGCGTTCCAAGACATCCATTCGGCCGTCGTGGGCGCCGAAACGAATCCATTATCGAGTCTCCGAAGTTGATCCTGAGCATTTCGATGGAGTCTTCGGGAGGCACACCCGTAGCACGCGCTGCATGGAAACCCGGACGAGAAGTCGAACACCCTCACGTCTGGACCGACACGACAAACGCAGCTGGCCCGTGATGGCAAGAGCGTCATCCTAGGCTGCGTTGGGTGGGGTCGGCTCCGCGCCATTGTCCGCGATCGGTCAGCGGCCGGCGGCGAGCCTTTGGCAATCGAGATCACGGAAAGTTTTTTTGGGCACGAGCTGTCAGATTCTCGGACCTACGTCGTTTACACAATAGTGGCGGGCGGACGCGGGTTGGAAAACGATTCTCAACCACTTGGCAATAAGCCAACTCGCGCCTGGCCCGGCTGGAATCGTAAATCGGCTCGAGTGTGTTATGCGACTCGGGCGAGCTGCCCTCCATACCCCATGGCACGCGCCGCCCGACTTCGGTCGGGCGGCGTTATTGCCCGGGATCAGGCAGGCAACCACCAGGGTGAACGCCTGAGAACCAGCCTTGCGTTCTCCCTCAGACCCGACTGCTAGGACTGATTTCGATCTGCTCGAACGGGTTGCCAGGCGACGCGACCAACGCCGTGTTGGTAGCAGGGGTGATGAATCTAAGGTAGTGAGAAGACGACGAAACTTCAAGCGAACTCCAATCTAGCGTCCGGCAAGCAGCGTTTCAATTTCCCGCAGAAATAATTGACTCTCGCTATTTTGAGCATTCTGAGAATCTTCCATGAGTTCACGCAGGCGATCAGCGGTGGTCTGCGCCAATTCGTGATGATGGAGTCGATGGTGGGCCATGGGGATGAAAGCCCAGTTGCCCGGCTGCTCGCCATGTTTCTCCGCTACCGCCAAGGCATCGGCTCTTGTTAGCGAGTCTATGGCTTCCTCGTATCTTCCGGCCCGGAATTGAGCCACGCCGATTGTGTTCGCCGTACCGGCGTTCACCATGGCATCGTCCTTGCAGGGGAGGAGCATCTCTCGCGTTTCGGTATAGAGCTGTAAATCAAGGTCCGGACGACGCACGATCGGCCAAGTCAGGGCATTGATGATTCGTAGCGGGGCAGAAGGGTCTCGTAATCGTGCGAATACGGATCCCGCAAATTCGGTGGCTCGACTTGGCCGTTTCGATTCGGCATAGATGCCTATCAACCGTCCAAACGCCTCCGTCGTATTGCCGGATTCAAGTGATTGGCATTCCAGAAGGATGTCGAACGCCTCCCGGGCGATCGGCTCCGCCTCATCCGAACGCCCTTGACCAGCCAAGGATCGAGCCAATTGTTTGGCCATCACGCCGGGCAGCGAGCTGATGGGCGAGTCGTTTTCCTCGCACAGCTTGGTCCCTCGTTGCAAGAGGATTTCGGCTTCTTCGAACCGTACGAGTGTGGCGCGGTTGCTTCACGAGGCGTTTGGTGTGTGTCGCGACCGCGTTCTCGACAAGTTGACGTCACACGGCCATCCTTCCATCAACATGTCGCACGGTGTCGTTTTGCGCAACATGGACGTGGAAGGTACGCCGTTGTCTATCGTGACGAAGCGGGCGGGTCTGAGCCGCCAGGCCGTGGCCAAGGTGGCCGGCCAACTTGAAGCGTTGGGATACCTGACCGCGTCGCGCGACCCAACCGACCGCCGCGCCAAAATCCTAAAGCTTTCATCGAAGGGTATGGGCCTCTTCGCCGACTCCATCGAGGCCTACGGTGAATTCGAAGACGAGCTTGCCCGAAATATCGGGCGACGGCGCCTCGAGCAGTTTCGCACGACGCTACAGATGATTTCACAAGAGAATCGTCGAGACCGCTAGTGTAGTTTCTCACGCTGTTTGCATCTTATCCGAGCCGCGACCGTGAGGGAGCGAAGCGCATTGGACGTCTCGAAAGCCTCAAGAACGGCATCGTTCCATGATGCACCATTTATGAGTCACTA
>JADFIX010000748.1 GCA_022566435.1 Planctomycetota bacterium | reverse complement strand
ACGTTGTTACCGCAGTCGCCCCTCCGCTGAAGGCCGAAGTGATTGGCTAAATCTTCTTCGTAGGACTCTTTCATTCCCTATCCCAATCCGGTTTATCCCGGCACACCCTGACACCTTTTCTGCTTTTTGCTTCCCTTTTCTTTTCTTTTTCCTTCTTCTCTACTCGACCATTTTCGGGTCGGTGACGATGCTCTGAACTATCTCGTCGGATGCGCTGGATAATTGCTCTACATCCATCCCAAGTCCTTCTAGTACATCGACGATCTGTTTAATCAACACGTCGAGTACGTGCGCATGCGATTGCTCCTCAGAGTAGGGAAGAAACACCGTAAACTCCACATCTTTGTCATCCATGAACACTGTAGGTCCCTTGATTTCAGGTTCAAGGATGTCCTTCTTTGCACTCAGCCGAAACATCAAGTCAAAATCTGGTCCGTACTCTGCGACGAATTTGTCTGAGGCAGGCACACGGGCGGTTATTTCCTTACTGAGGTACTTTTGAAAAAAGTGAGTGAACGGATAACTTGCACCCACTTCGATGTAGATCTGCGAAACGAAAATGTTCATGGTCTGAAACTCTTCCAATTGCCTAGTGGCACGAATCCTGTTTTCTTGAAGCTGTCGAGAATCCTGGCGTGCTCGGCGTGCTTCGCTAACAGTGTAGTTGTTTCGCCGAGGTCATCGACAACCTTTCCCATGACGTTTCCCTTTCCAAAGACCTTTTCCAGTTTCCTTACCTGTTGATGCATTCGTGTTGGCA
This sequence comes from Planctomycetota bacterium, assembly GCA_022566435.1. Lineage (GTDB taxonomy): Bacteria > Planctomycetota > Phycisphaerae > UBA1845 > UBA1845 > JADFIX01. Next base: position 2,317 of record JADFIX010000748.1, on the reverse strand, counting down.
GACCGCTGGACCTTGTGACTCGCCCAAGGTTAGCTTTGCCGACCTTATAGATAGAGCCATTAATGTGAATCTCGTACAAACCAAATTTCGCAACAGCGTCATCGCTATTGAGGTTCACTCTCCTTGGGGCAAGATCGTCGGCGGGTGTTGCGACCTTGCACATGTTGTGGACGAGAATGCCTGACTGCGACACGAAGTACACGTGCTCGCCGTCAACTTCTAAGTTGTAAACCGGTTGCGGCTTGTCGCTGCGGGTGATGGCAACGACTCGGGTCGTGCTGCCGTCTTGGCCGAGGAGCGATTCGCCTTGCCGCAATTCGCCAGCCTCGATGAAAGACTGCCGGTCAATGGACCAGAAGGGGTGGTTGTCAGTGACGCCGATTGCCTCGCCGCCTTCGACACCGACGTAAATCACGTTGGCCGCTTCGTGATGGTAGGTTGCTGTAACCAGACGTGACTTCGGATCCGCTTGAGGAGTGATGTCAGGGCACGGGAGGATGTCCGAAACCGTGGCTGTGCCAAAGATTCCCAATTCGGGCAATGTAAGATTGATCTCCGAATTGATCTTCGCACCGGTTATTTCAAACCACTGCGGTGATTCCAGCGACTGAATCTTCAGCCAAGACCCGTCCGATTTGACGAGTTGAAGGTGGACGAGCTTCCAGGTCTTCGTATCGACCTGGACAGGTTTGGAATTGACCAGCGGATTGTCGGCCATCGCCCATTCGCCAGGCTGGACTTGCTCGATCGGTTTAATCCGCGTTGGCGATGCCGATGCTTGAGTTACCGGAGGTATGGACAGTGCCGGTTCGCTGGGACTGGAAAAGTGCTTCCAGAAGAACAAGCCGGAGATTGAAAGACCGACGCAGAGGAAGATCGCGGCGCAGGTGTTGCGGAATGATCGCTTGGGAGAAGGGGAGGGGGAGCGGGAGAGACGGAGAGAGGGAGAGACAGAGAGGGGGAGATGATTAACTGACTCTTTATTCGTGCTATTCGTTGTTGTTGAACAAGGTTCAGGGTCCAGGGTCGAGGGACGAGAGCAGGAAGATGGTCGAGAGTCGAGAGACGAGGGGCCAGAGACAGAGGAAAACGAGCTTGAGGACGGAATGGCATTCCGTCCTACAGAAGATTCATCGCGATCAGCTAATGTCATCTCTGTCGCCAATGTCCAAACGTCTAAACCGCTGTCACCAATCTCTCGGTAGGTTTCGTTCATCGCTTCGTCAGCCGTCATCTCTTCGTTCGCAGGCTGCAAACCTACGCCACGCCTCTTCTTCCCTCGCTGACGCGTCGGGTTGGTGGCGTCGTCTTCTTCTTCCTCGTCTTTCCTACGCAATCGTTTGTATCCGAACATGGATCCAATTGCCAGCGCGGCACCCAATGGCAAGAAGCCCGATGCCGAACTGACGAAGCCAGCGGCCAGCGCCGGAGGCGCAACAAACGGCTCGGCCATCACCACACCCGTGCCCGCGACAAAACAGCCCAAGCCGCGCATCCGCGCGCTCAACCCCTTCAGAGCGCCGGCCAGTGCCAGCACGCCCAGCCAGTCGAACACGCTGCCCACTCCGTTGCCCGACGCGATATCCGTGATGATGTTGCTGAGGCTCTTCACGCCCACGTAAATGTCCACGGCCAAGATGGCCAGAAAGAGCCCTTGGCACCCAGGCACGACGAAGCTGATCACAACCAGCGCCACCGCGCCCACAATCGCGCCCGCTTGGAACGCGTCGCTGGTCGGGTCGATAAAGCCCCCCTCCTCCCATTCGAAAATGTCTTGCAGCAGACCGCCCAACAAACCGTCCACCGCACCCACCACAAAGTTCGTGATACTCTTCAACGCTACGCCGATGGACGACTTATCCCAAAAGCCCTTCGGCGACACCGCTTCGATTTCTTCGAAGTCCGACGCGTCCAGCGCCGCTTGTGCATCCCGATCGGCGGACGTAAGGACCACGTCCCGGTCGCCATCCAGCTTCGTTAGAATCTTCGCCAACCACTTCCGAGCTTCCGCCAACTTTTTCGCCAGTTCGACGTGGTACCCGTCCGACTCGACGTCAAGCGCCGTGTTGTACACCGCGTCCGCCATCTCCGTGCGCGCCGCAGCCCAGCGGTTTTGAAATTTCTCGGTAAACTTCTGTTGAGCCTCCGCCAGCGCCACCTGACGCACGTGCATCGCTTCCGCCGTTGTACCTTTCCAATCGTGATCCGCTTCCGCCCAAGCCCACGCCTCGTGCTTCTCCGCGGTGGCCAGCGACTTGGTCAAGTCCCGCTCGGCGTCCGCCAATTGTTGTTTCAGCGCGCCCACGGCCGCCTTGTA
>JADFIX010000747.1 GCA_022566435.1 Planctomycetota bacterium | reverse complement strand
AAACCGCACCGTCGCGGACGTCGCCCCGATCACGATCGACCTCGCCAAGGAATTCAAAAGGCTGGGCGCCGACGGACCGACCGACTGATGTGACTTCGCCTTACCCGTAAAACGAGGAATTCACCCGTGCCGCAGGTTGACCGATTCAGCGTCTCACTCGACACAGAGCTGTTGGCCGCGTTCGACCATCATATTGCGGGTAAGGGATACGCCAACCGGTCGGAGGCCGTTCGGGATATGATCCGTGACCTGCTGCTCGCCGGCCGTCTCCCGGGAGGCGACGAACCGGTGTTGGCGGTGCTGTCGTTTCTTTGCGATCAGCGAACCGGCGACGCGGTGGTGCGCCTCCGCGATGTGGTTATCGAGGCGGGTGATCTAGTGCTCGGCTCTTGGCACACGCCCGTGGATCAAGACCGCGACGTCGTGGTCATGACGCTTCGCGGCCCGTCGGACTTGGTGCAGGCCGTCGCAGACCGGATTCAGGCATTGCGCGGCACGGCCCACACCCATCTCACCCTGCTACCGGCGGCGGATCCAATCGCCGAGCGTTCCTAGCTAGTTTCAGCGAAACCATCGACTACCGCGCGCACGATGTGGCAGGGGTTGCGTGGGTTGTCAATGTCCGGGATCGATCCACCCCCATTTTGTCTTCCACCATGCGAGAAACGGACGGAGAATCCGCGGGCCCGGTGTTGCCCCCGTATCGCAATTCGTCCCACTGAATACCTGCACGATGTTATGCGTATGCACTAAAAAACAACCTTTTGAGTCCGCGATGAGGGGTTCGGGATCCGTGTGTAGGCTACACGGTTACCTATTTGTGCGCTTGATAGACTCCGGACTCAGGAATCATTGTCCCGGAGGGATGAGGAGCAGGATTGGGACGTTGGGGCATCTTGGCAAAATAGGTCGCTTCGCACGAATCGAGCGGTTCGTTCGGATAGGATCGCCGCATGAGAGCTGACAACTGGGAAATACCGGTTTCAACAATTCACGGCGGCAAAAATCGTTTTCGCTTGAATCGGGTGTGTAATCTAGTGATGCCGAGGATCTGGGAGTGCCTCGATGTGCTTGACGATAGAACTCGACGAGGCGGTGACGTTCGAGTTGGTATTCAACTGACGCTTGGCCATCGGCCGGATTGACGACGGTCAGCCATCTGGCCCCCGCCTCGACGGCCATTCCGCTGGGCACGACGCTTACACTCAGGCAAGCGGCGCCCGTCATGGGCAACATCCATCCCCCTCGACGCCGGCGGGTATGGTACCCCTCTCCACCAAGCCCAACACGCCGAAGCGACGCAAGAAGCCCGGTGCCAAGAAAGGGCACTCGGGCCATCGCCGCAGCAGGGGCAGCGTTTCAAACGCTGCGTTTCCCGCTCATCGATTCGCTCCGGCGTCTTGCGGCGGTCCACTGCAACGCTGTCAGCACAAACGCACGTCGTACCATCGAAGACATTCCCGAAGAGATCGAGCCGGTCGTCACCGAACACACGATTCATCGCGACTACTGCCCCAACTGCCAAAAGCACGTCGAGCCGGTGGTACCCGATGCGATGCCCAAGGCGACGCTGGGACATCGTCTCATCGCGTTGACCAGTTGGTTCCACTACGGACTCGGCCTGACGATCGACCAGATCGTGGACATTCTGGGGTATCACCCGCAGACGAAGCTGACGGCGGGTGGGTTGATCGACGCCTGGCGTCGGCAGGCGGAGGTGTTGGAAGGCTGGTACCAGCAGATCGGCGAACAGGCCAGGTCCTCCGCCCATCTACACGCCGACGCTGAAGGCGACCGAGAAGGGAGCTTGAAGGGGTGGCGGGTGAGCGGCCAGACGCGCTGCCTGTGGTGTTTCGCCAATGGACAGGTCTGCTACTACATGATCGACCGGTCGCGCGGAAGTCCCGCCTTGCAGAAGTTTTTCACGGATCTCTTCGAGGGCGTGTTGATCACCGACTTCTGGTCGGCCTACGAGTCGGTCTGCGCCGAGGACCGGCAGTATGGCCTCGTGCATCTACTGCGCGAGTTGGAGAAGGTCGACGAGGGCAACGATTCGTCCGAGTGGCAGGCATTCGCGAAAAACTACGCCGACTGCTGCGCGATGGGATTCGGTTGCGCAAGCGCCCGGACTTCACGCCCGAAGCCTATCGCGGTCGCCGATGCCCTTGCCGGCTACGCGATCACTCACCAGGCTCGCGATCCACGACTCAAAACACTCTCGGAGAACCCCCCTCAATCCCCCTTGGAAAGGGGGGAGGTGGGATGGGGGCGGCGGCGATGCCGGTCCGATAGGTGAACGGATCGCCCGCGAACCGTATCGCTCGCCGCCCCCCGGTTGCCTACTCATGCATCATCGGACATCGTCGATTACGACCCACTCCCGCCCCCGTCGGGAATGCATGTGTCCATCAACTCGATGCACAACTCGCCGGGCAGACACGGATCGTTCGGGCCGCCGAGACAATTACCTTTATTGTTACACGAATCGGGCTCCGTACAGAATTCCCCATCGTCGCAGGGCGTACCTGCGGTTACGTTCACGAAGTCGCACACACCCGCGTTGCAGGTATCCGTCGTGCATTCGTTAAAATCGTTGCAATTATCGATGTGCTGACATACGTTGGCCACACACGTGTCGTCGGTGGAAACGTACGTGTCGTCGCAGTCTCCGTCGGTCATGCAGTCCACTTCCACTCCGATGAAGACGCTGTCACCCGGCGACATATCCAGAACGTTTACGGTCGAATCGGTGAGAAACGCCTTGTTGATTGCGCGGACCTTCACTTCGAACACGCCGGTCGCGTCCAGCGACGCGGTGAACGTAAATGTGCCCAGGTAGCCGTTGCTCGCGGTCACCTCGACACTGCTGCCGTCGTTGATCGTCCCGCCGAGACGTCCACCGTTGTCGTCCACGGCATCGGCGACCGTCTTTCCGAGGAAGATGTAATCCCCACGTGTCTTGTTGATCTCCATGGCGGTCAAGTCCAGGCTTCCCGTATCGCCGCCCGACACTTCGAGAGACATCTCGTAGGCGGCGACATCAGACGCGGGGTCTGTAAACACGTCGATCACCACCT
>JADFIX010000746.1 GCA_022566435.1 Planctomycetota bacterium | reverse complement strand
GGCTCGTTTACCGGGCCATTGGGGGATCCCCCGAACTTTTGGACGCCGCCGAACGGCGTGGTGAGTATCGACGATGCGTTTTCGGCGATCAAGACGTTCATTAATCCTAACGCATCTAACGCGACGCATCTGTCGGTGACGGACATTCATCCGGTCCTGAATGGCGAACAGATGACTCTGCTGGTCAATATCAATGATGTGCTGATTATCATCAAGGGCTTCCTGGGTAAGACGTACGGCGCAGTCGCGGATCCGATTTCTGCCGGCGGCAAGGAGATTTCCGATTTGACGCAGTGTCCGTAGTTCGTGGGCTTGAGGCACGCCCGTAGGCACCGCCTGCCGCGGGCTTGGCACCACTTGCGGGTTCCACCCCGGGCTCGTCACGGGCCGCGGACGATTTCAAGGGCCTTTTCCAAGAATTCGTCACGCCCCGCCCTGATGCCGGCGATCGTGCGCGCGACCGGCACGGTGGGAAGAATTCCGATGCCGTGGTGCCGCGCGCCGTCCTGCGTGAGAACTTTCATGCCGGTCCACATGACCGTATAGCCGCCGGGCAGCGGAAACGGATTGACGTTGCCGTTCGTTCCGGCTGTGGGTGACCCCACGATGGCACCCAACTTGTAGTGCGCGATGATCCCCAGGCAGGACTCGGCGTAGCTGATGCAGCGGCCATTGATGATGAACGCCTTCTTCGCATTCAGGAAGGGCTTTTTCGGCCTCAGGTTCCAATCTCCGCCGCGCTCGAAGCCCATGGCTTGGCGATCCGGGCGACGCACCACGGGGATGTGCCATTGTGGGCTCTCTGCCGGGCCGTCGATGATGTGCGGGAAGAAAGTCGCAAATCCGATATTGCCGGGATAGCCGCGAAAGTCGAAGACGATCCCCTTGGCCTTTTCGAGCTTCGCTAGTGCGTCGGTGAATTGAATGTCGGTGATGCGGTTGAAGTCCAGATAAATGATACCCGGTTCGATCTCGTGCACCACCGGCGGTTTTCGCTCTTTGAGTTTGGGAAACGGGTTGGTGCGGTGCAAGGTGACGGTGCGACGCCGGCCCGATGCATCCTGAATTGCAAGATCGACCCCTTCGCTTTCGCGACTCGCTGCCAGTCGTCGAAGACCCCGGTACCGCCGGTATTGATCCGTCGCCGCGGATATCAATTGCTCGACTTCCGCCAGGGCTTGCCCTGCGGTTTGCCCGTCGATTTCGAGAACGACGTCGCCCGGCTCGAGGCCGCCGACATCGCCCGCCTCTTGCACACGAGTGATCACCAGTTGCCCTTCGACCCAATCCCAAAGCAACGGTAAGGTGAAGTTTGCGCTGTAACCGGCGTGCGATACGCGACCGTGACCGTCATCCAGCTTGGCGATCATACGCTGCAGTGTGGAATGGAAAGCCCTTTTATCCTTGTCGATCGCGCCCGCGGTCAAGGCCTCGTCGAGGGCGGCCGGCCAATCCGTATCGACAACGTCGAAGTAGGGATAGAAATGTTGCATGACGTTCCAACAAATGGCGACGGCGGCCAACCGCGTGGATCGGTCATCGCCGGTGTATGTCTTCGGCGTCGCCCCGGCAGCCTGGGTCGGCGATCCGGCGGCCTTTGGAATGGTGCCTTCGCCCTCGGCGTATAAAGCCAGCGGGACAGCGCACGCCACGCCGCCGCCGAGATCGGCGGTAAAAGGTGTGGCGGGATCCCACATGTCGATGGGGATCTTTCCCGCACGAAGCTTCCTTCGAATTCGTTCGCTCACATATATTGATCTCGAATCCTCGCCGCCCAGGCCGTGGTGCTTCCATGCCACGAGCTTCAAGTCCTTGGCGCCGGCCGGCGGCATCAGCTCTGCGGGCACGGCCGGCGCGTGACCGGCCTCGAATATGCGGACCGTTGGGGCAATGGGGTGGAACAGGTCGTCGAGGGCACTCACCAGTTCCGCGGCGGTGGCTGCCGGCTCTACCGCACGAACGCCGGACACGGTAAACGCATTCCAGTCGGTACGGGCGGCCTCGGAACTGGGGTGGAAGTAACGCACGTATCCGAGCAGGCGGGTAAACGCCACGAGGTTCTCGAGCGCTCGAGGTTGGAGTGGTCGAGGCGGCGTAGTGGGTGAGTCGCCGCGTTCCCACTCGATATTTCCGGGTCGGGATTGGGCATGCAGCGTGGGAGCGCGGGCGGCTATCATAAACCCAAGAGCAACTAGCAAGATACAGCGCATGACAATGCCCTCTCGAAAGCCCCAAAGATAATTATGGCCTACCGGGTGTCAATGGGCGGACGAGTGGATCACGGCTGCTTAGCTTCACGACGTAGGCAGGACCCCACGATGGCGGCTCCGACAGAGTGATTGGCTCGATAAACGAATAGCGACTTGTGTAGAACAACGAGGGCGTCGCTCCTGCGTGGCAGGTGGACGACTCTCTCGTGTTCGGGGGCTGCCGGCTTCTCTCTACCGGCTCAACTGCCACGAACATCTTTTTGCATTCAACCGCATATGCCCGCATTTCATTTCTCGTAGCGCCATGCAACTTTTTTCGCGGGTGGAAAGGGTGTCGGCTTCCGGTACAGCGCCACGAAATCGTTCGCCCGGCGCGCGTACCGAAGACAAGCGAGGTTCGCGTGAGTTTTTGTCGACTCGGGTTACGCCAAATCTACCGTGCCCAAAGCGCGGAAACGCCCGAACAGCGACACAATTCGCGCCGCAAGGAGGCCACAAATACCCGACCGGGCATGCTTGCAACGCGCGCGTAGTCGAGGGGCGGCCCGCCGCGCGAAGGAGGCAAGCGTGGCTCGTATTCGGACCCTATTTAACCTTTCCGAACCCCACCCGCCGAAGACTCAAGCTGCGACGCCGTGGCGTCGAAATAGCTATCGGAAGCTCAGCGCCGCGTTCGTTTGAGACCGCGGCCTCCGCGCGTCGGCTTTCGACATTTCGAATCGCGAGGATCGGCATGACGATCGGCAAGAAGATGGGATTCGGATTCGGCGTTCTGTTGGCCCTTGTGGCTACGCTGGCCATCGTTGTTCTGTTCAACTTGGCCAATATGCATCGCCAATTCGCCTTTGTTATTCGGCACAATTCTATCAATG
>JADFIX010000745.1 GCA_022566435.1 Planctomycetota bacterium | reverse complement strand
AATCGAGTGCGAAGTGGCTTTGCAAAGTGGACGCCGTCGCCCCGACCTCCATGGGGCTGGACAGCAGTCCGTCTGAGGTACTGACCACCAATCGCCGCGAGGTCGTGTTGATCCAAGCTTGCCCGGGCGGCGGCTCTTTCGGATTCTCAGTGAGCAGGGGCAGCGCGAGGGTTTCCACTTGGGCCTCATCCACCGGTTTGTCCGAGTCGTCAGGCAGCAACAGCCGTTGAAACGCGGTAGGCGTCAGGCTCGGTAGCTCGAAATTCTTGTTGAAGACAATGAAGAAGTTCAAGACGATCGGTAGGACAATGAAATAGAGGAAGGCGACGCCCGCCGCAAAAAGACCAATCGCCGGAAGGAGCATGGCCGAGGCGAAGCGTTTTTCATTGCCGTACAGCCCGCTGGCGACGAACCGCCAGATTTGATAAATCACCCACGGCGACGCGATAATCAGCCCGCTCAATAAAGAAATCTTCAGATACGCCAGAAAGGCGGTCGACGGTGAGAGGACCTGGGCGCCAGGCTGAAGCCCGTTGGCGAACTGCACGACCAGCAGCGGCCGGCAGATAATACCCAGAATCTCTTTCCCGAAGACGAACCCGACGACCGCGCCTAGTGCCACGCCGACCAGGGCCCGCACGATGCAAGATCGCAGTTCATCGAGATGATCGCCGATCGACATCCGCCCCGTTTCGACCGGATCGCCGTCGTCGGATGTCGAATCGGAATGAGCCGGAATATTATCAGCCATCGAGGCGGATTCTAAGAAGCGTGCTGAAGGGCGTCAAACCTGCGGTTTGAAGCCGTGGCACACCCGCAGACTCAAGCGTGACGCCGCACTAGTGTTCGGACACAGCCCAAACGATGCGTTGCGTTTGGGTGGCATGTGCCATGCCCAATCAGTACGGCGAGCGTAAGCGACCCGGCTCACTGTCAACCGGAATACTTGAGTTTTTCGAGACGCCAGTGCTTTGTTTCACCGGTATAATGACCGCCGCATGCCCAAGGCCCACGAAGTCGGGCGCCGGCATGCCGACGCCGCGAAGACATGGCGGCGCTTCGCTTGACCATGGCACCCACCTCGCTTGCCCATGCCCTTCAAATCACGGGTGACGTCGTGCTAGTCGCTCGCAGAAATGGCAACCGCCCCACTCGTGACCCGCGTCACGGACATCCAAAGCGGTAACGGGTCTCGAAGACCCGGCGGGAGTTGGTCACTGCCGGATTGATCGGCCGGGTGGCGGCGCTGCCACTTTCGGTCGAGCAAGTTGCCGTAACTGAATTGGAGCGTCCAGTTTCCAGTGGCCAGATCGGCGCCGGCCTTGGTGAACCTTTCGCGGAGCTGGGTCCACTTTGCCTTGGCCAGGACAATCGACTTGCCGGCAGGCACTTTCACAATCAATGCCGAATCGAACTCCTGCCATGAAGATGGCAGTTCAGGCAGGATGGAAATCTCCTGCCGGCGTTCACCCGACTCGGCGATCCAGCGCCCCTTGGCAAACGGAACCCCGGTGCCGAAATGCGTGTTGATATGGACGGCCCGATCCAAGTGATTCGTGAGCGTCGCCGTCGCGTGCTTATGCCGCACCGAAACTTCGAGAGACAGTTCCCGCCCACCGCGCGAAATCGTGGCCGGCGCGGCCGTCTTTACTTCGACGGCGGCCACGTTGCTTTCGACGGCACCGACGCGTTGGGTCAGAAGCTGCTCATCTTGCCATTGCGGCTCGTATACCAGCCCGACGGTGTACCGACCCGTATCGAGCATCCGAAACCGCGCCCAACCTTTGTTAAACGCCTCAAGCGTCAGGGTGACCGACTCACCGGCCGCCAACGAGCTGATCGGTCCATCGTCCAAGCGTTGGCGGATCACGTCCGCGATCGCGGCCTCGGTATCAATGTCGTCCACGTGCAGCGAGACTTTCTTACCGTCCGAGGTTCGAACGACGAGCCAGTCTGCCAGATCGATCATGCCCGCCACTTGCCGGGCATGATCGTGGCCCGGTGTATCCGATCCTCCAAACGGCAGCGGCACCGGAATCAGCGAGACATGCGGCGCTCGGTTCGCCATGGTCACGATCAGGTCCACCGATTCGTCCCATGAGATTCGCCCTTTTGAGAAACGTAGGGTGATCTCCACTCCCGCAAACAGAAGCCGCTCGAACGCATCGAGCAGTTTTCCGGCACGCAGGGCGGTTTCCGGCACATCGCCCTCCGCGGCCCGCTTCAGCGCCGCGGTGGCTCGCGGACCGATCGCGCAAAGACGACGCGTCGCATCCACCCGGGTTTCGTAGGATGGGTCGCCCAAGGCCTCGACCAGCGCAGCGATTTGCTTATCCGATAGTGTTCCGGAAGATCGCGTGGCATTTTCGTCCGCGGAGACCGGCCTGATGAAGAACATTGCCACTACGGCCGCGACCACCAGCACGACCGAGGGGAATAGGATCGTGTCGCTCGAACGGGCTCGATGCGTCCCGATTTGTCGATATCCGCGGGTCATTGAAATCTTCCGTCTAACCCTACAGCGCAAGGTCACTCGTACCGCAGGCATCTAGCCTGCACGAGCGGTCATTACGGTGCAGGCAAGATGCCTGCGGTACGACTTCAAGACGACTTTGCGCTGTAGTACTAAGCACTCCATCCCCGATCCAGGGCATGGATCGACTCTGCGCAATATAGGGCGTGTGAATCGTATTCTCAACGCGCTGAGTGGAATGACCCCGGGGAATCGTATGCACTCGCAAGGCCGCTCGTCACGCCGGATCATCCACGCTGCCCAAACGATCTGAAAGATCGGTGACAAACATATGCCCCGGCTCGTGGGTGATGGCAATCTGCGGTTTGGCACGGATGATCGCTTCCATCGGCGTGACCCCACACGCCCAAAACACCGGCACCTCTTCCGGACCGATCGTCACGACCTCGCCGAAATCAGGCGTGCTCAGATCGGCGATCCCGATGTCGGCGGCCTGACCGATGTGCACGGGCGCGCCGTGCGCATGGCGAAGAGGCTCAGTGATGGCTTTGGCGCGGTCGGCTTGCCCCGGCGTCATGGGTCGCATGGAAACGACCAGCGGTCCGGAAAACGGAC
>JADFIX010000744.1 GCA_022566435.1 Planctomycetota bacterium | reverse complement strand
CGCCTATGGGTGGGCGTGGCTTGCCGCGATCCATCGAGGCGCGCACAGCGCTATGCTGCGCGCTTTGTCATCGCCGCCGCGCTCGCGGTGGCACTGGCGAGCCCTGTGCGCGCGGACTTCGCCGAGGGTTTGGCGGCCTACGAGCGCGGCTTGGTAACGTACAATCAGTCGGTGCATGCCGACGCGGCTCTGGTCCAGGACCTTAACGCCCATGAGCAGGCGGTCGATGCGCACAACGCGGACGTTGCCATTTTCGACAGCGACGTCGAGAGGTTTGAAAAGGAAGATGCGGCGTTTGATGCTGACGTTAAGCCCTTCAATAGGAACGTTCCATTCTACGAGAACGATGTCGAAAGCCACCAGGCCGACGTTGATCGTTTTGAGCAAGCCGTCGAGGAATTGAAGCGTCGTGACAAACAGTATGCCAGCACCCTGGCGGCTTACAAGGCTGATCAGCGCGCCTGTGACAGCGAAATCGAGTCATACAACCAGGAGGCCGCTTGGTACGTAAACGAACAGCGGCAGTACGATTTACTGCTGCCCGTGCAACGTACAGGGCCTTGGCGCGCCAGGCTCTTCCGATCGAAGGCTGATCTCGAACGCCGCCGCAGCCAGTTGGAGGGCATCAAAGACCAACTTGATCTGCGATACAACTCACTGGTGACGGAGGAACTCTACATCGAGGCAAAAGAACGAGATTTGGATTCGTGGCGCAAGCGTCTCGATGATCGGCACGATGAGTTGCAAAGCTGCAAGACGGCAATGGACCAGCAGAGAGCAAAACTGGTTGCCCGCAAGGTCCAACTCGATCGCTTGGCGGAGTCGCTCAGCGCGCGGCGCGCGATAATCGACCAGCGAATAAAAACACTGGCCAGCCGAGGTGGTGCGGTTGCGCTGGACCAGCGTCTGGAGAAGTTGCGAAAAGCCAGCACTGAGGTAGAGCTGCGTCGCGAGGCGATCGTTGATCGAAAGGCGCTGCTGGATCGAATGCAAGCCGAGCTTGCCAAGCGAGAAGCTTGGGTGGAACCGGCAATACTAAAAAGAGCGAACGGCGCGGACAAGGCGGCAAAGATGCCGGTCACCCAACCGTTGAACAAGGCCGCGCCAGCCGCTCTGCGGAACCTCTTCGCAGGGAGGGGACGCAAACGTGGAACTCGGTTTCACGGAGCCGGTGCTGAACGCACGTCGGGCATTAACGACCGGGTAGATCATTAAACGAGCGTTTTTTGAAAGGCTTCTCGTCTGGCATTTCTCGCGCCGGCTAACTCGCGTCGGTCGCCCCCGCCGACGCGTCGGAGCGCGCCGAGATCCAAGCTGCCTGTGTCGTCTGATTGATGACCCGTTATCGCCGCCCCGGTCGTTGCAGTTGCGCGCATCGGGCGAACACCCGCGGCAGATGCGCCGACTGAGTTGCGCGCTCATGACGAACCGGCATTGGTCATGAAACGAAATTCGCTTGCGCGCACAGGACAAAACGTCCTGAGCGCCGAACTCTGTCGGGCCGAACTAACCGAGGAGTTGTCGTCATGAGGCATTAACGCGGCCGCCAAAGCAACCGAGACCGCCTGCGCCGCGCCATCACGTTGATACACGAGTGGACGGCACCGGTTCAGCCGAAACTGCTCACAGTCATGGACACCTCCGCGAGTTGGAGATTCTGATTAGCCGCTGAAGTTTGTCCACCCGACGCGAGTTGACGTCGAAGCAGATTGCGGGCCGCGCGCAAACGTGAGTCGACCGTGGGGCCGATGATCCACTACAAAGGGGTGGTCGCTGCAAGGTTGACGAGCGTGTCAAAAACCGCAGCTCCCACGGCTTTATGGGACTTTGATTAACGAGATGAGTTCTCGGGACCTTGGGAGAAGGGCTCCGGGACAAGCGACAGGCATGCCCCGGCAATCGAACGTTTTACGAGAACCGCTGTTGCCTGACACACAACTAGATACGAGGGGTAATGCAGCGGCACGACGGTTACAATGGCATTGCCTAATCCCATGCAAATAGTTGCCGTGTGAGGTGTTGATGAGTGCCCAAACGCAAGAATCCGCCGACTCCTCCAGCTCGGTTCATTCCACGCTGCTGAATGCTGTTCGCATGCGCGATCCCGAAGCATGGCAGCGGTTGGTGCAACTTTTTAGCCTGCTCATTTACGATTGGTGTCGCCAACAGGGCTTGCAGAGGGCCGACGCTGCTGACGTCACTCAGGATGTTTTTCAGGCCGTCATGAATGGTCTCGATTCATTCCGGCGAGATCGACCCGAGGACAGCTTTCGCGGCTGGTTGTGGACGATCACTCGCAACAAGATCCACGATTTCTATCGGGCGCAAGCGATGCGACCGGGTGCCTACGGAGGAACCGATGCGTGGGACAAAATGCAGCAGGTACCGGAAGAAGAACCACTCAGTCACAGCACCACGGGCACAACTGACGTTTCTATCAGTCCGCTGCATCGTGCATTGGAAATCGTCCGCAACGATTTCAACGAAAGCACGTGGCAGGCGTTTTGGCGCGTGACCATTGAGAATCAACAAGCCGTTGAGGTGTCGGGCGACTTGGGCATCAGCGTGAACGCCGTCCGCAAGGCCAAGGCTCGCGTACTGAGAAGACTACGGGAGGAGTTCGGCGATCTGTTGCAATAGCCGTTCGTAAGTATCTACCGAAGCAGGGATTGCGGCTTGGGTTGCCCATTCTTCCAAAACACAATGTTTTCGGGGCATGCCCCTTCGTTGTACTTATGGAGAGGGCGGATGAACGTAAAGATCATTTGCCCAATTTCTGCCAGGGTGAACAGAAACACGAAATGAGGTTGTTCGCCATGTTGACAATAAGTTGCCCCCCACGTGAAACGCTGCTCGGATTTACCGTCGGCGACTTGGCGGAAGAGCAGATTGAATCGGTCGCCGATCATCTGGAATCCTGCAAACAGTGTGACGAGACGGTTGCCCTCCTCGAGGAGCGGTCCGACACATTGATCGGCCAACTTCGCACGCCGGATGTCAAAGCGCAATTCGCCGACGAGCGGGAATTTCAAGAAGCGGTGGCAGGGGCAATCGCTTTGGCCGGTAACGAGATGAGAAGAGAAGAGATC
>JADFIX010000743.1 GCA_022566435.1 Planctomycetota bacterium | reverse complement strand
CCTTTGCGAGATGTACGGAGTCCGGCGAGACAGCCGTTGGCAGGTGAACGTAAGACGATGATCGAATCCGACAAGACGAAATGGCGCTTGGGCGTTGTATCCTTTTTGAACGCCAAGCCGCTTATCGCGGGCTTGCAGGAGGATCCCAAGATCGACTTGGTATTCGACGTTCCGTCCCGTCTATCGAAGCTGCTGGATGACGACCAAGTTGATGCGGCTTTGGTGCCGGTGATCGACTTGGTGGAGAAAGGGCGGACTTGGCAGATCGTATCCGACGCCTGCATCGGCGGCGACGGGGAAACACTGACCGTGCGCGTCTTTTCACGACGTCCACCGGAGACGATCCGGACTCTTCACGTCGACGGCGAATCGCATACCTCGGTGGTCCTCGCACGAATCATCTGGCAAGAACAGTACGGCATCCAACTCGATGTGAAGCCCTTCCATTCCGAAGTTTCAACCGATGATTGCGAGGCGATCCTGTTGATCGGCGATAAGGTGGTCAGCCATTCATTGATCCACTTTGACATCGAAACCGACCTCGGCTCGGCCTGGAAATCCCTAACCGGTTTGCCATTCGTGTTCGCTGTCTGGGCTGCGCCCAGGGACATGGAAGCGGTACAGCTTGCCAATAAACTTGAAAATGCGCGAAACGAAGGTGTCGCGACGGCGTCAATGATCGCCGCGGACTTTGGTCCGGGCATGGGCTGGCCGGTGACCCTCGCGACACGCTATCTCACAACCCGCCTGAAATTCACTTTGGGTGATCGTCAGCGTCAGGGCATGGCGCGATTCCTGAAAATGGCGGAGCATCATCGTTTGATTCCCGCAGCCCCGGAGATTGTGTACGCATGACCGTGGCCACATCGACCAAGGTATCGCACGTGACGCGGCTCAGCGATGAAGATGCGCTGACCATGTATCGGGAATGCTCGATCCACGAATTGGGGCGTCAGGCACACGAAATCACGCTACGTCTCCATCCGGAGTCATACCGAACTTACGTCGTCGATCGCAACATCAATTACGCCAACTACTGCACGGCGAAGTGCATTTTTTGTAATTTCAAGGCCGATCCGCCAGGCACCGACAGCGGTCGAAGCGATCTGCCGAGCGGCTATGTGCTTTCACTGGACGAAATCGATCGAAAAATCGAAGAGTTGATCGAGATCGGCGGGACACAAATTCTCATGCAGGGCGGGCTGGTTCCGGCAGAGCTACTGCCTTTCGACTGGTACCTCGATCTGTTGCGGCATATAAAGCAACACTTTCCAAAGATTCACATACACGCGTTCAGCCCGCCGGAAATCCATGCGTTCCACCAGATCTTCGACATGCCGGTGCGAGATGTGTTACTGCGGTTACAGGACGCCGGGCTCGATACCATTCCGGGCGGCGGTGGGGAGATTCTCGTTGATCGGGTTCGCAAGAAAATCGCGCAAGGCAAGACGTCCGTGGATGAGTATCTCCACGTGATGCGTGAGGCCCACAAAATCGGCATGCGAACGAGTATCACGATGATGTTTGGGCATATCGAAACGATCGACGAACGAATCCTTCATTTGCGGCGAATTCGAGATCTACAGGACGAGACAGGGGGTTTCACGGCCTACATTAGCTGGACTTTCCAGCCGGGGAACACGCCTCTGGGACGTGTCACACCGTCTCCGCCCGGCGATCGCAGCATGCCGGACGGCGTACATCTACGACTCGCCGACGCCCACGAATACCTTCGCATGACGGCGCTAGCCCGGATTTATCTCGACAATATCGCCAACATCCAATCAAGTTGGGTCACGCAAGGCGTCAAAATAGGTCAACTGGCGCTGTACTTCGGTGCCAACGATATGGGCTCCGTCATGATGGAAGAGAACGTCGTGTCTGCCGCAGGTACGACGTACAGTATGACGGAGCAAGACATCCGCCTAGTAATCGCCCAAGCCGGCTGGAAGCCGTACAAACGCGACTGTTACTACGGAATCATTGAAGAGTAGCAGAATTCTGAGCCGATACGCGAATAGTTGTTGCCGATTCCCGAGGTCGGCGCGTTTTTTTGTAGCAATACACTTGTCGTATTTGCTAGACTGTCATTGAGTCAGGATTCGCGAATTCTGATTCGCGCGGACTGGCGAAGTAGTGGAAGCGTTCTTGAGCAACTAAAATGCGCGGCTGATTGTATTTTTCCGACCCGGTGGGGCCATCAAGGCCGAAGGTGAAAAGCTGTTCAACTCGCGAATTCATCTTCGTGACAAGTCCTGAACGGTTCGTTTCGTGCTGGGAGCCGACATTTGTCGACCCAGTGCGGGTGGGGATGGAAAATGCAGGCCTAGTCTTAGTGGCTGCGTGGTGGATGTAGAGGCGAATGCCATGTCGGAGCTGGATCGGGTGTGGCAGCAGGCCCGTTCGGACTTGATCGTGGCCACTGTCACGGGCGACGCGGATTTGTTCCTATGGGAACACTCTTCGCGGATCGCTCGTGCGGCCTGCGCCATTGCGCGATTAGAATGCGTGCAGATACTCAACCCTAACCCGTCAGCGGTCACCGCCGCCGCACTCTATCATGATGCCGGATGGGTGGCCCGATTCCACAGTGGCGAGATCGACAGATGTGAGATACTCGTACGTCCTCCGTCAGAAACGCACCGCGAGCACGGCGCTCTCATGATGGAGAACCGTTTGGCAGAGTTGATGCCACGAGAGGCGATTCGCCGCGCCTCACTTGCTATTCGTTCTATGGACCAACGAGGGACGGATTCGGTGGAAGGCCGTATTGTTTTCGATGCCGATAATCTCGACGAATTCGGACCGTTGGCGTTGTGGCCCGCCATTCGACGCGGCGCCCTTGACGGAAAGGGTATTCAGGCGGTGATTGATACGTGGCAGCGGCGAAAGGAATACCAGTTTTGGTCGGCTCGACTAAACGATTCGTTTCACTTTGAGCCCGTGCGCAAGATTGCGAAGAAGCGGCTCGCGATTTACGAAGGCATTGTCCAAGAAGTCGAATGTCATCTTTCAATCGCTGATTTGGAGTCGGCCGTTGATGCAGAAGCCGGCGCCGAAGACTCGCGCACGATGCTTCACCGATAGCTCGC
>JADFIX010000742.1 GCA_022566435.1 Planctomycetota bacterium | reverse complement strand
GGCAGACCGGAAGCAGCGAAAAAGACGCGGTCCGCCGCGCGACACATGGCTTCGTGCAAAGATTGGCCGAATCGTACTACGTGGGACGATCGGGGCGCACGCTACGGGTGGATTTCGGCTTCGAGGTCGATCCTCGGGCCATGTCCACCCTTGATTCACAGCCTGAACTCCTGAAATTGATCGACAATACCGTGATGAATACGCGGCTTGTGCAGTCGGTCGGCGGTGCGGTATCCGTTCACCTTGTCGGTGAAACAGCCACCTACGCGGACATCCATCATATGCGAGCTCGCGATTTTCGAGTGGTCGCTATCGCGGCGATTCTCTCGGTGTACCTCGTTCTGGTCGGTCTGCTGCGGGCCCCGTTGCAGGCGTGTCTGCTGGTGGCGGCCACGCTTCTCACGTACCTGACCACGTACGGCGCGACCTGGCTGATCTTTCGCGGCGTCTATGGTGTGGCGGGGCTGAGCGATCAACTGGATCTCATTCTCTTCATCATCATCCTGAGCCTAGGGCAGGATTACAACATCTACGTCGTCGCTCGCATTCGCGAGGAACGGCTCCGACAGGACCTTGACCAAGCCGTCCGTACCGCCGTCGCCAAGACCGGGCGCGTGGTAAGCAGTTGCGGGCTGATCATGGCCGCCGCCTTCGCGTCAATGATGTCCGGCTCGTTGCTGGTGATGAAGGAATTCGCCGTGGCCTTGTCTTTGGGGATTCTCATTGACACGTTTCTGGTCCGCCCGTTGCTCGTCCCGGCGGCCATACTGTTGACGTCGAGGTGGTTCAATCAATCAGCCGCGGCGGACGCCGTCAGGGCATCGGACAGTACCGCGGACCGGCATTGATCATTCGGTCGTATCCCGATCAGCGAAGCAGGTTGGGCGCCGCGGCGACCTATTATCGGCTCCGCTTGCCTTCGACGCACTTCTGAAGCAGAATCCGTAGGATGAACAGCGTACTTAAGGATCTGCTGAAAGGCCAGGCATGACGAGCGATGCTTCCGCGGTCACTGCGCCTACTCACGAAAGCATCAAGGAAACGATCGAATCGATCGTTGTGGCCTTGATACTCGCGTTCATCTTTCGCGCCTTTGTGGTGGAGGCGTTTGTCATTCCGACCGGGTCGATGGCCCCGACGCTCTACGGGGCACACGGGATGATCGTCTGCCAAGACTGTGGTACGGAATTTTCCTACGGCCTGAGGGATCTGGGAGATACGCGCCGCTCGTCCCACGTGGATTCTCGCGCCCAGGCCATTTGCCCCAATTGCCTGGCCGTGAACACCGATCTGAAAATCAATGATCAGAAGAAAAACCCGGAAACGGGTGATCGCATTTTGGTCCTCAAATGGCCTTTCGAAATTGGCGTCGAGAGCCTCAAGCCGGCGCGCTGGGATGTAACGGTGTTTAAGGATCCTTCCGACGGCACAACGAATTTCATCAAGCGTCTGGTCGGTCTGCCGAATGAGGTGGTCGCGATCATCGACGGCGACTTTTTTACCGTGCCGACCAGCGAACTCAGTGATAAAACCATGAAGGAAATCGAGCAACAGCGGCATGAGAAGTTTCTGTTGCGCACGAACCAACGCGACAAGTACTTGTTGCAAACGGGCCGCCCGGCCGGCGTCCTGCGAAAGCTGCCGAGATTCGTCATGGACGAATTGGACGCCAAGATGACCATCGCGCGCAAGACATCGGAGGCACAGCAAGCACTCTGGTTTCTTGTCTACGATCACGACTACCCACCTCGTACGCTGGACCGTGGACAACCGCAATGGAAGGCCGGCGGCGGCGAGGATTCCGGGTGGGACACCAGTACGAGAAGAGTGCGATTCGTGGACAAGGGGCGGAAAGACGATTACATCGAGCTCGCCGGTAGACAAATCCGTGCGTCGAATGCCTACAACATCTCCGTAAGAAGATCCCGTCAACTACCACCGTTTGTGGGCGATCAGCGCGTTCGATTCGTGCTCACGCCGGGCAGCGCGCAGGGCTCTGTAGAAATCCGCCTACACAAGCTAGGACGGACCTTCGTGGCCTCGATCGACATGAACGGCAAGGTGTCCATTACCGAGAGTGACATTCGCAATCGAAAATCAAAACCCGTCGATTTGGAGGCGCAATTGCCGAACTTCGCCGTCGGCGAATCCGTCGAGGTGAGCTTCCAAAACGTCGACTACCGTCTCACGCTAAGAATCGGCGGAGTGGAAGTCCTGGCCTCGTCATCCGAGCGAGATCGCCCGGGTTACTACGGTCCCGTTCTTTCGAAATTGCGAAGGAAACCGGGACGAGGACGCAACTTCCCGTCAGCGCCCCGCCTGTACGCTGCGGGCGGCGACTTCGACTTCACGCATCTCGTCGTGGAGCGCGATGCCTACTATTACCACCAAAGTGGACACAGCGCCCTGCCCGATCTGCAATGGGCACCCAAATCCGGCTGGGCGAGCGCCGAAAATCCGCTCTTGCTTCGTGGTCACGAATACTTCATGTTGGGTGACAATACGTCGGCAAGTAAGGATTCGAGGCTTTGGAACCGGTGGGGCAGTCATCTGGTCGCTCGTGCCGAAGAGTTTCAACTCGGGACCGTACCCGAAGATCAACTCATCGGAAAAGCGTTCTTCGTCTATTGGCCGAGTCCGAATCGAATCGAATGGCTTGACTGGATGCCCATTTTGAAAGGCAGCGTCGTGCCCGATGTGGGGCGCATGCGGTGGATTCGGTGACTGCTCTGCGTTTTTCACGATCCGAGCAAATGACCGAAACTGTTCTTACCTCCGGCCATTTTATCCACATCGCATGCACGAACATCGCGGAAAACCAGTGTGCAGTGTGATTTGCAATAACGCTGACAAACTGTAGACGACTATAGCGCGTCCTCTCGGTTCTCCGTCCCGGAACATCGGATAAAGACTTTTCCAATAATAGGTTACATTGACACTTCATCGTCGCACCGGAATGACTCGTCTTGGAACCGGGGTCCCAACTCGAGTCACGCCGGAAAAAAATCGTGCAGGTTCTCAACATCTCGGGTCGGGAAATCGTCTCGGACTTCCGGCAGGAGCGCTTGTGTCGTAGCCGAACGCTTGGTGTGTC
>JADFIX010000741.1 GCA_022566435.1 Planctomycetota bacterium | reverse complement strand
GATCAGTCTGTTGAAACGTCACCCCGCCAAGAACAGCATCAAGGGAAAGAGCCGAATCGCAGGTTGGAACAACGACTTTTTGATGCAAGTCCTTACGGCACAAGGAGTTTAATGTGCGCTGGCCCTGGTGATGAACCAACGCAAATTCGAAACTTAGGCCCGCTCAGGCTTGCAATTCCGGGACGGCTGGTGACGCCGGATCATGGGTGACCTGTCGCGAAACCTGGTTTTTTGTGCCGGTACCGACCATTCGGACTCCATTGCTTGTCGGCTACCGATGGTCCTGGATAATCGAAGCGTTCAATCGCTTGTTTGCACTGGATAGGAGTCACGGCGTTGGAAGCCGGCACGAAACTCGGCGTCTACGAGATTATCTCGCCCCTTGGGGCGGGAGGCATGGGTGAGGTCTATCTCGCGCGCGACCCGAAGCTCGATCGTCAAGTGGCCATCAAAATCCTCCCCGAGGCGATGACACTGGATCGGGAGCGCGTAGCGCGCTTCGAGCGCGAGGCCAAGCTATTGGCAGCACTCAATCACCCCAACATCGCCGGCGTCTTCGGGTTTGATGAGTCGAACGGGGCACGGTTCCTTGTGATGGAATATGTCGAGGGGCAAACGTTGTCGCGGCGCCTCGACGCGGGGGCTTTGCCGGTCGACGAGGCGGTGGAGATCGCGCGGCAGATCGCGGAGGCTTTCGAGGAAGCTCACGACCGCGGCATCGTCCACCGCGACCTGAAGCCCGACAACGTGATGATCACGCCGGAGGGCAAGGTGAAGGTGCTCGACTTCGGGCTCGCCAAGGCGATGGCTGACGACCCGTCGAGCGTGAGCGACGCGAACTCGCCGACGATCACAGCCAACTTCACCAGACCCGGCACCGTGCTCGGCACGGCGGCCTACATGTCGCCCGAGCAGGCGCGTGGCAAGCCGCTGGACAAACGCACCGACATCTGGTCGTTCGGCGTTTTGCTTTATGAAAGCCTGGCCGGACGCAGGCCGTTCGACGGCGAAACAACTTCCGACCTGATCGCCCGCATACTCGAGCGCGAGCCGGATTGGAGCGCGATACCGCCCCAAACGCCGCCGCTTGTTCAGTTGCTCTTGCGCCGCTGCCTAACCAAGAACGCAGCCAAGCGCCTACGCGACATCGGCGACGCACGCATCGAAATCGAAAACGCTATCGCCGATCCAAGCTCGTCATCGCTGGGAATCGCCACGTCAGCGCTCACGCCGGAGGGTAAGGGGCACCGTCGGTCGGTCTCGCGTGCCGTACTAGTCCTTGCGGCGGTCCTGGCGAGCGTGCTCGGCGGACTCGTTGGACGGCAGTTTGTCACTGAGCCGGTTTCGAGTGTTCGCAAATACGAGATTTCGCTGCACAGCCACAACACGTGGGGTGTAGGCCAGCCTGCGATCAGTCCCGACGGAAAAATGGTGGCGTTCGTCGATCAGGATCGCATCTGGATCCGCCACCTCGACTCCTGGGACGCCCGCGCGGTCGAGGAGTCGCAGCGCGGAGTCATTCCATTCTGGTCCCCCGACAGCAGGTGGCTCGCGTTCGGTCGCGGTAGAAAACTGGTCAAGGTGCCCGCGACAGGTGGTCGCCCAGTTCTCATTACGGAGGCAGACGGGACTTTTGCGATGGTCGCCGGCGGCGCATGGTCCGTCGACGGACGAATCTTCTTCAGCACCTCTGACAGCGGCATATTTGTGGTATCCGCGGAGGGAGGCATCCCTGAAATGTACGTGGCGGCTGACCTGCCCGACGATGACGACTTTCACGAACTGACGCTCCTGCCTGATGGCAAGACGGTCATTTTTACGGTCCATTCTCGCAACCAGCCATGGTACCTTGCTTCGTTCGATGGCAAGCAGCGCAAATTTGTCTATTCGTTTGGCGAGCAATACGCCGTTACGCCGGCCTATTCGCCGACCGGTCACCTCTTGGTCCAGCGGTTCGCTGACGCTTCCAGTACTTGGGCGATACCGTTTGATGCCGAACGCTTGGAGGTTACCGGTGCGCCGTTTCTCGTCGCTGATGGAGACGGCGACCCGACGGTGAGCGATACCGGAACACTTGTCTTGACCCGGTCGATTGCGACCTACTTCGGGGGCGAACTCGTCAAGCTCGATCTCGCGTCGAATGAAGCGCAACCATTCGGAAGTCTCAGCGGCGTCCATCATGACCACGCGTTATCGCCGGATGGAAAGTCGCTTGCCGTATCCGGTTTCGAGATGAACGCCAGGGACATTTGGATTCTCGACGTCGCAAGCGGCTCGCGCACACGGATGACTTTCGACGAAACGACGAACGAACTCCTTCCTCGATGGTCTCCCGACGGGAGCGTGATTGCCTTCGCGAAGACAACGGCATCGGGATTCGAGCGGATCGCGGCGGACGACACGATCCACTTCGCAGCCGTTGACGGAAGTGGCGAAACACGCACACCGATCGACGGAGCCTTTCCATCGTTTGACGCTGAATGGAAGTACATCGCCTTCGTTCGAACAAGCGAGTCGACTGGACGTGATATCTTCTTTATGCCGATGGACGGCAGCGCCGAGGCGCAAAGCGTTCTTGACGGACCTTTCTTTGAAGAACACCCGTCGCTTTCCCCTGACGGCCGATGGCTCGTGTATACCTCGAACGAAACGGGAGCGCAGCGCATCTACTTGACACGGTTCCCCAGTGGTCAGGGCAAGTGGCAGGTATCAGGACAGGAATGTGCTTTCCCGCGGTGGTCGCCGGACGGGACGCGCATTTACTTCGTCGGGCCGGAGGTCGGGATTTACGAGGTTGAGCTGGTTTTGGAACCGAGAGTCATGCTCACTCCCCCGCGACGCGTCGTGGACGGACCCAAGCAGGGCATCGATCCTTTCATTGGCATGGAATTCGCCGCGGATGGAAAGAGCATGATCGTCGTGCAGTCGCGCGGCGGCGATCGCCCGGCGACAATCGGTGTTATTGAAAACTGGTATAAAGAGTTCGAGGGTCGTCAATGACGTTGTCGCCCGGGGCCAAATTCGGATGGTATGTGGTTGTTGCACCGCTTGGCAAAGGTGGGATGGGGGAGGTCTACCTCGCGCGGGATACGAAGC
>JADFIX010000740.1 GCA_022566435.1 Planctomycetota bacterium | reverse complement strand
GCTGCTTTTTTACACGCGCGGAAGACCATGGCGGCGCTTCGCTTGACCATGGCACCCATGGTACCCATGGCAACCTACACCTGCGGATTGATCCTCTTGATCGGCGTGATGTTCGCCGGTGGCTGTCGGAAGGACGGCGAATCGGGCGAGACTGCCGCCAAGCCCAACATCATCTTCATTACCCTCGAATCCATCCGAACCGATCATGTCGGACACTTCGGCTACGACCGCGATACGACGCCCGCCCTCGACGAACTCGGCAGCCAGGGCCTTACCTTTACGCAGGCGAACGCCGTCACGAGTTGGACGCTGCCTTCCCACGCGAGCATGTTCACCGGACTGTATCCCTTGGCACATCAGGTGGTGACCATTCGCGACCGGCTGGACGACGACTACACGACGGTCGCCGAGCTGCTTCGGGATTCGGGCTACCAGACGGCCGGTTTCATCAGCGGACCGTTTCTTCGTAAGGTCCACAATCTGCAGCAGGGATTCGAGACCTATGATGACTCGTTCGCCAACATGGATCACTGGGCGTCGCATGAGGACATCACCAATCCGGGCATGGAGAAGGCGCTGACGGCGTTTCTTCGCAAGGATCGAAACCCGAACAAGCCGTTTTTCTTGTTTCTCTATTTCTGGGACCCGCACTTCGACTACATTCCCCCGTCGCCGTACGACAAGATGTTCGTTCCATCCGACGCCGTTCCGATCGACGTGCGCCGCTACGAGCATCAGACCGTGGTGAACAAAAACGTCTCCAAAGCGCAGCTCGCCTACGTCGTTTCCCAATACGACGGGGAGATTCGCTGCACGGACGCCGTTCTCGGCCGCCTCTGGTCGCTACTGAAGAAACTCGACCTCTGGGACACAACCGCGGTGATCGTCACGGCGGACCATGGCGAGGATTTCTTCGAGCGCGGAAAAAAGGGTCACAAGAACGACATCTTCGCGCAATCGGTTCGCGTACCTCTGGTGATCAAACCACCGGGGCATACGAAGCCGAGGCGCGATGAGCGGGTCACCAGCCTGGTCGATCTTTTTCCGACCATCTGCGATCTGGCGGGTGTGGTAAGCGCCGGCTCAACGCATGGTCGATCGCTCTTGCAGGCCGCGCCCGGTTCGCCGCGTACGATCTACTTCGAGCTCGATGCCCTGATGTACATGACGCACCCGGACACGGGAAAGAGCTGGACGGAAGCTGATCGGTGGCGAGGCGTGCGGCGCGGGCGGTACAAACTCGTATCCATTCCTGAGAAAGACCGCTGGGCGCTGTTCGACGTGCAAGCGGACCCGACGGAAATGCATCCGTTGGGGCCCGACCACGCCGGCACCATGGCGGAATTGCGAACATTACAAGAACAATACGGGCGTGACATGCGCGCCGTCGCCGCGCGAATAGGCAAACCTCGGCCCGCCGACTTGAACGAAGAGGAGTTGAGGCGACTCGAATCGCTGGGCTATATCGACCGGCGAAAATCGAACGATGCCGACGACGACCATTAAGCGAACATGGACTCAGGCCTCTTCGCCTTCGGCAATCGGTGTGCCGCACTCCGGGCAGACCGCCGACGTGAGACGATACAGCGGATAGCCGCACTTTCTGCACTGTTCTTCTTCGATATCAATACGGAACTTGAGTCCGCATTGCGTGCATCGAGACCGACCGGCCGGAAGTTGCTGGGGCTTCTCGCAGCGAGGGCAGGTCAATGTCAGCAACAATTCGACAGTCTTGACCTCTTCGCGAACGCGTATGGCCGACACCCGATGCATGATAGGGACGGCGATTGTCCCACAGGCCGAGAGAATGGAAAAAATCCCCATTAAGCGTATCCAAAACCTCTGAGCCTGCCATGAGGGATCCGCCACGATGACATAGATAATGCTCGTAGCGAGCAAAATGATCGCAACGATCGTCATACGACGGACCCAGCCGTACTGTCGTTTCAAGCGTGCTAGAGATAGTAGCGCGATGTGGGGAAGAGCAACGCCGATGACACAGGAGACGCCCATCACTTCGTAATAGGACGATCTGGACGAAGGCCGTAACCAGACCGCGACTAACACGAGTACCATAGCGACCGCCGTGCTCAGCACGGCAAGGGGCCCGAGCGGATGCCAGCGTCGATGCTCCCATGGAATGGCACCAGCGAAACCGAGTATCGAAGCCCCACTGACCGCGGTCGTTGTGGCTAGAATTCGGCCCTCCATTGATCCCATCCGTCCTATCAACAGGCAATAGATGCCCACGACGCCGCAGCAGGCGATCGAAATGACGAATGCCAGCAACAGGGATCGCTGCGTTCGGGTTCTCATGTGCTGTCTCCCGATACGAATTCAACAGGTCGCCGTATCGTCGCATGCGTTTTGAGATTGGCGTTCGCTCAGATCATGACGAAGTTTCTCGACACGCGCGACGATGGTCTCGACGGCTGATCGGATTTCCTCCTCCGTCGTGAAGCGGCCGAGTGAGAATCGAACGCTTCCCCGAAGGACATCTTCACTCGCCCCCATGGCCCGCAACACGTAGCTCGGCTGCAACGACGCACTGGTACAGGCGGACGCGGACGATGCCGCCAGATCAGGCATGCTTCTCAATAGTTCATCCGAATCGAGCCCGATAAAGCTTATATTCGAAGTGTTGGCCAGGCGTTTGGTCGGATGACCGTTTCGGCGGGCGATCGAAATCCGCTCCAGCAGTTGCGTCTCCAACCGGTCCCGCAAAGCCCGCAAACGCGCCTGCTCGTCGGCCATCTCGTCGCGACAAATGGAGGCCGCCGCGCCCAGCCCGACGACGCCCGGGACGTTCATCGTCCCGGAGCGCAATCCTCGCTCGTGCCCGCCGCCGTGGATCAACGGTTCACACCGCGCCCGCGGGCCGCGACGCCGAACGTACAGTGCGCCGACCCCCTTGGGGCCGTAGATCTTGTGCGCTGATAAGCTGAGCAGATCGACACCGAAGGCCTCGACGTCGATCGCCTCCCGCCCGACGGCCTGCGTCGCATCCGTGAAAAACAAAACGCCCTTCTTTTTGCAGTGCCCGGCGATTTCGTGGACCGGATGAATCACGCCCGTTTCGTTATTGGCGTGCATAACCGA
>JADFIX010000739.1:1077-3102 GCA_022566435.1 Planctomycetota bacterium | reverse complement strand
GAGGCTGGCAAAAGCTCGATCTGCTCACGATCGGGGCCGCCCTGGCCGAATCGAAGGAGAAGAAATGTGGGTAATGACAAGGGCAACGCCCTGGGGACCGGAACACCATAACGTAGTAGCCCTGAATCGAGTTCGCCGGCGGAGACGACTGCTGAGAAAGGTACGCTTGTCATGAGTGAATCTCGCGATTGGCCGCGTCCGATGCGCCGTCCTCGTCGACTGCGTCGTAGCGAGGCGATTCGCCGCTTGGTTCAGGAAACGCATTTGACGCCGGATCGGCTGATCCTGCCGCAGTTCGTGCTGGATGGCTCGGATCGGGAAGAGCCGATCGGGGCCATGCCGGGTCGGTCTCGGCTGTCGATCGATCGGACGATCAACGAATGCAAAAAGGCGATATCACTCGGCGTGCGATCCTTCGCGCTGTTTCCGGTGATCGATGCGTCGTTGAAGACGCCCGAGGCCCGTGAGGCGGTCAATCCCGAGAATCTCCTTTGTCGGGCCGTTCGATCCATCAAGGAAGCCTATCCGGAGAGTTGCCTGGTCACGGACGTTGCGCTCGATCCCTATTCGAGCCTGGGTCACGACGGGCTAGTCAAGAACGGTCGGGTGGTCAACGACGAGACCGTGGAGGTCTTGGCGGAGATGGCAGTGGTGCAGGCCCGGGCCGGCGCCGATATCGTCGCTCCCT
The DNA here is from genome assembly GCA_022566435.1 of Planctomycetota bacterium. Taxonomy (GTDB): domain Bacteria; phylum Planctomycetota; class Phycisphaerae; order UBA1845; family UBA1845; genus JADFIX01. The sequence continues at coordinate 2,414 of JADFIX010000739.1, read as the reverse complement.
CCGACATGATGGACGGGCGTGTCGGTGCCATCCGTTGGGCACTAGACGAGGCCGGATTCCAAGATGTCGCCATTCTCAGCTATACCGCCAAGTATGCGTCGAGTTTTTACGGCCCGTTTCGCGAGGCGCTGGGGTCCGCGCCGGTGGACGCCCCGGATATTCCCAAAGACAAGAAGACCTATCAGATGAACCCGGCCAACGCCCGCGAGGCGGAAATCGAGGCGATGCTCGATGAAGCGGAGGGGGCGGACATGCTGATGGTCAAGCCGGGGCTGCCCTATCTGGACATTATCGCACGGCTTCGCGGTATGACCAGCCTGCCCATTGCCGCCTATCAGGTCAGTGGGGAATACGCCATGATCAAGGCAGCGGCACAGAACGGCTGGCTCGACGAACGGGCATGTATGTCGGAAGCGCTGACGGCGCTGGCCCGCGCCGGCGCCGATGTCATTCTCACGTATGCGGCCCTGGATTACGCCGGCTGGTGGCGCGAAGGGCTTTCGTGATCCGCGATGGCCTTCGCAAGCGAGGCGAAGCTGCGATGCGTCGCCTCCACCCAGGGCTCGATTCCCAATCGTTTCAGCGCCTTCGTGGTGGACGGACCGATGCTGGCGAAGGGGAGGTTCACAGCGCCGACGGCGTCGACCGCGGATGGGCTTCCGACTGACACTACGTCGACACGCTTTGCGACGCTACGATCGTAATCGCAGCTTGTCGTTTCGTAGAGAATAGGGCTGATCAGATCGACGCCAGGCCAAGACTTGGGGGGCCACACCAAAGCCGATCGCGGATAGCAGATCTTCCCGCCACTCACCTTGGCGCGCAGTTCTTCAAACAGACTTTTTCCGTCGCCACGGCCACTGACGAGCCCGACGCGAAACCCCTTGGCTTCGGCAGCCAGCTTGGAAGGCTCACCGACGACGGCCACACGTGGAATGCGGGCAAGTTCGGCGTGGACGGCGTTGACCGCATAGGCGCTGGTAAGGATGAGCCAATCGTCGGAACGCAGTGTCGCGAGCGAATCAGCGGCGTCGGTCAGGACATGTCGCTCCAGGACCGGTTCGAGAACCGGATCGAGATCGACCTCGCGAAGGGCCGTCGAGAGCGGACCGTCCGATTCTTCGTCACGTGTGACCCAGATTTTCATCGGCGTTTTCCCAGTTCCGCTAGAAGCCATGCGGCGAGGCGCAGTCCCACTTCGCGTGGATCGCTGCCCGTCTCGACGCCCTCGACTTTCCGCTCGCCGTCGTCACTGAACAACTGCGCGTGCAATGTTACGTTCTCACCGTCCAGTTTGGCCAGGGCGCCGACCGGTGTGTGGCAGCCGGCATGAATTC
>JADFIX010000739.1:0-1067 GCA_022566435.1 Planctomycetota bacterium | reverse complement strand
GGCCCGTTCGGCATCGATGGCGCGGCGCAGCTCGGGTTTGTCTATCGAGGCGACGATTCGAGCGGCTTCGCTGTTCTCCCGGACCTGAATCGCCAGTGCCCCCTGCGCCGGCGCGGGTACGAAGCGATCCGGCGGCAGTTCGATTACGTTGTTCGGATTGATGGACAAACGCTTGACACCGGCGCCGGCGAGCACAACGGCATCCAATTCGCCCTTGTCCACCTTCCGTACGCGCGTCGGCACGTTGCCGCGAATCGGAACGATCTCGACGTCGGCAACGGCCCGCAACTGCGCCGACCGACGAGGGCTGCTTGTGCCGATCCGTAATCCTTTGGGAAGACGGTCGAGGTCCAGCGGTTCGCGTGTGACCAGTACATCATGCACCACCTCTCGAACCGGCACCGCGGCGATGATCAAACCCGCCGTGACCGCCGTTTGCAGATCCTTGTAGCTGTGCACGGCGTAGTCGATGCGCTTAGAGGCCAGTTGCTGTTCGATCGCGCCCACGAAGCCACCCACGGGCCAATTCGCGTCGAACAACTGCTCCGTCGCGGTATCGCCGTGAGTCGAAATGATAATCTGTTGAATCTCGAGCGACGGGTGGATTTCGAGCAATCGATCGTGAACCCACCGTGTCTGCCACAACGCGAGATCGCTCCCGCGGGTACCGGCGCGAAGTTTGGTCATGATTTGATGCTCCGGAGACTGTCCGCCGCGGCAACGAGGATTCTTTCCAAGGCGGCCTCGTCGTGAGCGGCGGAGACGAACATAGCCTCATACCCGGACGGCGGTAACCATATACCGCGGTCCAGCATCGCCGTGAAAAAGCGGGCGTAGAAATCGTGGTCGCAGGCCTGGGCGTCGTCAAAATTCCTGACCGGTCGATCCAGGAACGAAAAGCCGAACATGCCGCCGCAACGACCTGTTTGCATAGGGACGCCCAACTCAGAGGCGACCTCGGCGAACCCATCGGCTAGAATTCTCGTCGAACGGTCCAGGCCTTCGTAGAACCCTTCTTGCCTGCATAGTTCGAGCGTGGCGATGCCGGCGACCATACCCAGCGGGTT
>JADFIX010000011.1 GCA_022566435.1 Planctomycetota bacterium | reverse complement strand
GAAACCCTCGGGCTTCGACGGCATCGTCGAAATCCTCAAAAACCCGAGCTACAGAAACTATACCATCGGCGGCTCGTACTGGTATAATTCGTCGGGCCAGAAGATCGTTGTGAAGCGCCTCGCCAAGGGACGGTATCGCGTCACGTTCCGCGGTATTGGCGGCAGAGGTCGTTCCGGTGGGCACGTGCAAGTCACCGGCTACGGCTCGGACAACAAGTGGGCCAAAGTGCGGGGGTGGAACTCTGGCGGAAAGGACTTCATTGTTTATGTCGATTGCTACAACCCCAATGGTACCGCGGCCGATGCTCGGTTCAATATTCACGTCGTCTGGCGGTAGACCGTGGAATCGCTTAATCGTTGGCCTCGGCATGTGCGTTATTAACGGTGCTGCTTTCGCGCAGCGCATCGACCACGGTCCGACCGAGATTCCGGGCCCGGCCCCGGCGCAAGCAAGCGCACAAACGGGGGCGGGCCCGCGCATGCCACCCTTCTTGTTCCGCGTTCCCAAAGATGGCTTCCTGGTGTCGTCCGAGCAGCAGGCCCAGCTCGCAGCCATTCGAAAAGAGCCGACCGCTGTCGATGTGCGCCGGGTCGAGGTCAACATGGATGCGCTGAAGTCCTCAGTCGTGAAGTTCGACCTCTTCGGGGGTTCTTTCACGGCGTGGAGGCTGCGGACCGAGAAGCTCGACTTGTCGGGCCGATCCTACGCCTGGCGCGGCGCGCTGACCTGCGCGGAGGACTTCATTTCCCTTCATGTGGAGGGCGATCGCGTCCATGGCACAGTGCGGACCAAGGGGTTACATCTGGAAATCGAGCCGCTCGACGATGGTATCCACGCCGTCATAGAGATCAAGGCTCTCCCGTCAGCAGAACATCCGCCGGAGTTCCCGACTGGCGCACAGGGTGAACCGCACGGTCTGAACAACGACCCGACGCCGCAGGAGCCGAAAGAGAAGCCGCTCTTCACTCAAGCCAAGCAGCAACGCCCCGATCCGTCCGATCTGTTCACCACCGCGCAGTTGCGGCCCGATCGGTTCTCCGCGGCGATGCAGGCGCAACTTGCGGCGATAGAGGCACGCAAGAGCACCAAGAACGTGCGTCTGCTGAAACTCAACACCCACGCACTGAAGCCGGACCAGAAGGCACTGACACTCGATCTTGCTAGTGATCGCAGATTCATCGTTTTCAGAACAGAAGTGCTCGGCCCAGAGCAGCCCGGCGGGTCTTTCACTTGGCTTGGTGCGCTCGTCCGCGAGCCGGAGAATTCGCTGCAGCTCGTCGTCAATGACGGCATGTGTACCGCCACGTTCCGTTATGGCGGCGAATTCTTTGAACTACGCCCGCTTACCCGCAGTGGGCACGTGCTTATTCGCATCCAAGCGACCGAACTCCCAGGCGAGCATCCACCGAAATTCCCCAGCGGCGCGCAGGATGAGGGTGAGGAGCGATAGGCAGCGAAAACGGAACAAATCGGAAATCGGGGAAAACGCGGGATAGTCCCGAATGGCACTGCCCCCGAAATTCAAGTCGATCAATCACAGCTGTGTGGCGCCAGGCAGTCGCGGGCTCGATATTGGTGCGACACCTGGTGCACCGGGTGTCGATTCAGAGTCGGGGCAAACAGAATCCGTCAACTAGACAAGACATACTGGAAACTGCCGAACGTCGGAACCGGTGCGGGCCAAGAAGGCGGACGCACCTCAGAACCGATTCGGTAATCCGAAGTCGAAGAGTTGTCGCCCGGTCGGATATGTCGTGAATGCCGCTGAAGCCGTCCTACGGCTGCGTATTGCGGAACCAGACCAAAGCGTCGTTGGTGAGCCCGCTGAGGCCGCTGCGGTCGAACGTGGCCACCAGATCGTTCTTACCGTCGCCGTCCAAATCGACCACCACCAGGGAGTTGATCGACGTCGTCCCGGCGATTTCCTCCGGCGAAACATTGGGATCGGTCGTGGCGGGAGTGGTGGTCGAGGATTCGGTGGGTGCGTCGTCGATGATCAAATTCTCGGTCCATTGATCGTATAGGCTCGACGGCCCCTGTGAATCGAACCACGCCAGCCCGCCGACCGCCGAAGCCACCAATTCCACCTGCCCGTCGCCATTGATGTCACCAAGCGTCACGGCCTCCGGCGTTCGATCGACAAACTCGGCAATCGTAAAGACTTGCCAGGGAATGTTGCGCAGGGGGGCCGACGTCGGCTCCGCCGGGGCCTTGAACCACTGAATGACGCGGCCTCCCGTCGAACGAATCACGACGTCCACGATGCCGTCGCCGTCGATGTCGGTCAGTCGGCTACCGTCGGCGCCGAAATCGGCGATCGCGTCGGCACCGGTAGCGACCTGCGCCACCGTTCCCGTCTGCCATGCACCATCGGAGAGATGGACGTCGTCGGGAATGTCCAGCACCGGGTTGCGGTACCACCGCACGTTCATCGCCGGGGCTGTCGGAAAAGTCGCCACAATATCCAGGTCGCCATCCTGATCGATGTCACCCAGGGCTATATCCTTGATGGTATCGCCCTTGGGAAAGGCATCGGGGATCCTGGTCGCGAGCCAGGTCTTGTCCTGAATGGCCGCCGCCCCACCGTTGGTGAACAAGACGACGTCGATGGATCCGGCATCTCCGCACGAGGAATTCCAGGCGACGACGATGTCCAGATTGCCGTCCATGTCGATGTCGCCGACCGCCATGGCCGTAAAGCCGCCGTTTTCCGTACCGCTGTTAATGTCACCACTTCCCTGCAGAAAGGAATTTCCGACTTCGATCTCCTGCCATGCCAGTGCCTGGTTGGTCTGCGCCGGGTCGCTGGGACCGAGATAAAGCAATACCAGACCGCTGAGTCCTTCGCCGGGCAACTCGCTGTCAAGACACTGCGGACCGACGAGCAGTGTTTCCTTGAGCAGCACCGCAATGTCCGCTTGTCCGTCGCTATTAAAGTCGGCGACGGCCAGGCTCGCCACGGCGACGGCCGGTACGCTTCCCGCAAGCGTCACGGTTTCGAACGAGATGCTGCCGCCCGATCGGCGCTGCAGGTGAATCTGCACCGGCTGCGACTGATTCCAGGCGGAGACCAAGTCAGCCAGTCCGTCACCGTTCAGATCGAGCGGGCTTCCGTCTGCACCTGTACCGACCACAAACTGCGGACCGGCGGAGTCCTCGCTCCTCGGATCGATCTGAATCGCCCTGAAGTGACTTTCCGTCTGTCCGGTCGAAAGGAAATCACTGCCGCCGCCGGTAATGTCCCCGAAGTCGACTCGGCAGCCACTGATCGGAAACAGCATCCCGACGAAAAGCGTCATCAGGACGGCACGACCCCTGCCAGTGTTTTTCTTATCCCTATTCATCATAGATTCTACCCTTGTTACAACGGTATCTGCCTCGGCGCGGAGGCACGCCGTTTGAGTTATCGGTTTGATACCAGGCGTGCTTTCGATCAGAAAGGACGGCAGGCGTCGGTCGTCATAGTCTGATAACTGACGGCTGATGGCTGATAACTGACAACTAGCGACTATTAGGCTACCCGACGCGGGCGGCGAGGATGGTAATATCGTCGCTTTGCTGTGCGCCGTCAGCATGCTGGGTCACACTTTTTCGGACCTGCTTGATCAGAGCCTGCGGGTTCAAGTCGGCACACGCTTCCAGCACGGCGTGCAGACGATCCATCCCGAACTGATCGCCCTGAGCGTTCATGGCCTCTATGACGCCGTCCGTGTAGGTAAAAAACACGTAGGGATCGTCGCCGGTGTCCACCGAAACCGCAGGAAAGGAAGCGTCCTCGATTACGCCGAGTGGATAGTTCGACTCGCAGTCGACCGTCTCCAGAGCGAGACCGCCGCCCCGCACGAGAATGGGACGGCAATGCCCCGCCGCGGCAAGATGGATCCGCTTTCCCGCTGGATCGATCAATGCCAGCAGGCAGGTCACGAACTTCGATGAATCGGTGTTATGATAGATTTGCTTGTTCCAGCGACACAGCAGCTCACTGGGGTCGCTCACGCCCTCGATCGTCGCCCGAACGACAGCCTGAAGATTGGCCATTATCAGCGACGCCGCGACACCTTCCCCCGTCACGTCGGCGATGACACACCAGATGCATCCTTTGTCGGCCGCGACCACGTCGTAGTAATCGCCGCTGACGCGCTGACCGGGATCGTTGAGGGCCGCCACTTTGAAATCGGGGCGGCTCGGCAGGTCGGCGGGAAACAGGCCCGTCTGGATGGTCCGGGCCAGTTCGACATCGCGCTGTAAGCGGGCCATTTCTTGCTGCTCATCCACCAGACGGCAGTTGATCAGGCCAATCGTGACCTGCTGGGCGATGCCCGCAAGAAAGTCGATATCCTCATTGTTGTACGGCGTCGACGTGCTCGTACGATCGCCGTAAATCACGCCTATCGTCTTGTCATGACTGATCATAGGGACGCACATCGCCGAACGAATTCCGTGCTGAACCATACTGACCGTCGGATCGGTTTGCCCCGGACCGGCGTCGGTGAAAATGGCCCGCTCGCCGTGTTGCAGCGCCCGCCCAAGCAGCGACCGGCTGATGCACAGTTCGCCTTCGTCGCCTCGGAGATTCCGAACAACCGGCCAATCCAACGTGCGCTGGTCCACGCGCCGCACGCCGATCGCCCCGCGTTCGAAGTGCAAGGTCTGAAAACCAATGTCCATCGCGGTTTCGAGAAGTTGCTCGCGGCTCTGCAGCGTCGTCAGCCGATCGCTGAGTTCGTAAATCAGGCGAAGTCGTTGTTGCGAAATGTTCAGTTCCTGGTCGCGGCTGAGATAGCGTGTCGCCCGGCTCTCGCCCATGTCGTCACTCAGAACCACCGAGGTCGCGCTCGTTCGCGACGCGAGCTGATACACGGCGACCACCGACCCGAGTGTCACCCTGTCGCCATCACAAAGCTCGCGTCGCGTACACGATTCATCGTTGACCAACGTGCCGTTCTTGCTGCCGAGGTCCTCGACCGCGTAGCCGTCGGGCGTGGGGACGAATCGGGCATGGCGGCGCGACGTACTCGGATCGTCGATCGGAATATCGCATTGTGCATCGCGACCCATGACCTGCGGCCGGTCGGTCAGCTTGTGCCTTGTCTTGCGACCGTCAGTGAGAGTGATGACAAGTTCCGCCATGATACGCTATCGCTATGAAAGACGTTTCTATTCGGTCCAGGTGCAGGCCGCGGATGGCTCAGCTTCGCGGCGACGAGACCCAGTCCGCCACGGCCTCGATTCCTTCATTTCGGATCGTGCTGACACGTAAGATCGGACGGCTGTCTCCCACCGCACCGAGAAGTTGGGCCTCGGTAGCATCGGCGCCGGCGAGATCACACTTGTTGAGCACGAAACAGTTTGCGATTTCCATAATGCCCGCCTTCGAAAATTGCACCGAATCGCCGCTGTCGGGCATGAGCAAAAGTATCGTACGCTCGACGAGTTCCCGTATGCCCACGTCGCCTTGCCCCGCGCCGACCGTTTCGACGAGAATCACATCGAAACCGAAACCGTCCAGCAAGCGCACCACATCCGAACAGCAGGGTGCCAATTCTCCGGCACTTCCACTCGAAGACACACTTCGTACAAAGAACCCTTCGTCGGGCGCGTCGTGCATCATTCGAAGGCGATCCCCAAGCAGCGCGCCGCCGGTAATCGGGCTACTGGGGTCGATGGCCACCACGCCCACACGCTTGCCTCTCTCGCGGAGCAACTTTCCGAGTTTGCCGATGAACGAACTCTTGCCCACGCCCGGCGCACCGGTCACGCCGATGATCTTCGCAACGCCTTTCGGGGGCGACCAGCCGGCGCAATCGTTGTCCGCCTGGATCACCGAGATCATCTTGGCCAGGGCACGCATATCCCGCCGCTCGTAGCCCGTTTTGAGACTGTCGAAGTCGCTCGGCTGATGTTTCGCTGCCAATTTCTTCAGGGTGTCGATGATCGCGTCGATCGGTGACCCCGGATTGAAGACCGCAGCGATTCCCATTTCCGTCAACTTGGGCTTGTCCGCCTCGGGTACGATGCCGCCGAGCACCAACGGAATGTGTTCGATGCCCAGTTCCTCCCTGATTCGCAACATTTCCGGCATCACCGACATGTGGGCGGCGGAAAGAAGACTGACACCGACCACATCGACGTCTTCCTGCAACGCGGCATGCATCGTCGCCTCGCACGTCTGCCACAGACCGGTGTAGATGACCTCGATCCCGGCATCGCGAAACGATCGTGCCAATACTTTGACGCCGCGATCGTGTCCATCGAGTCCGATCTTGGCAAGCAAGATGCGAGGCGGATTCTGCGAAGTGTGATTCTCCACGCCGGAAGATCCTTTCGGCAAGGCTGTCGTCATCGCTACCACTCGGGGCCTCCGTCGTAGGCGCCGAAGACAGCCTTCATGGTTTCCATCATTTCACCAACGGTCGCGTCCGCTTTGGCGGCGGCGATCAGGGCCGGCATGACGTTCTCGCCGTTTTTGGCCGTTTCACGGAGTTTGTCCAGGGCCGCCGTGTGGCGTGCCTGATCGCGTGCTGCCTTCAAGGCCTTGAGGCCCGCCACCTGCTCGTCTTCGGTATCTTGCGTGATCCGCAAAGTATCGATGTCCGGCGCGCCCTCTTCCACGAAGTCCGTCACGCCGACGATCTTCGTGTCGCCACTGTCAATGCGCTTTTGCGCCGCATGAGCGGACTCGGCGATGCACCGGCGGAAGTAACCCCGATCGATGGCCGCGAACACACCACCCATCGCGTCGATTTGATCGAAGACGGCATAGGCCTTGGCCTCGATCTCATTGGTCATCTTTTCAACGAAATAGCTGCCCGCAAGTGGATCGACCGTTTGGGTCACGTTGGTTTCATGGGCCAGAATCTGCTGCGTACGCAAGGCGATCTTGGCGGCCTTCTCGCTGGGCAACGCCAGGGTCTCGTCCATGCTGTTGGTGTGGAGCGATTGCGTTCCACCGAGCACTCCGGCCATCGCCTGGTAGGCAACGCGGATGATATTGTTGGTCGGCTGTTGCTCGGTCAACGACACGCCTGCCGTCTGACAGTGCGTGCGGAGCAGCCAGCTTCTCTCGTTCTTGGCCTTGAAACGATCGCGCATGACGTGCGCCCAGATTCGACGTGCGGCCCGGAGCTTGGCAATTTCCTCGAAAAAGTCGTTGTGCACATCGAAGAAAAAACTCAGCCGCGGCGCAAAGGAGTCGACATCCAGTCCGCGATCAATGGATCCCTGCACGTAGGCCATGCCGTCAGCCAACGTAAACGCCAGTTCCTCCGCCGCGGTCGAACCCGCTTCACGAATGTGGTACCCGCTCACGCTCACCGGGTTCCACTGCGGCATCCGCTCCGCGCAGAATTCGATCGTGTCGATGACCAACTGAACGCTCGGGACCGGCGGAAAAACATATTCGTTTTGGGCGTGAAACTCTTTCAGAATGTCATTCTGTAGCGTGCCGCGAAGCTTATCCAGCGGTACCCCCTGTTCCTTCGCCACGGCCGCATAAAAAGCCAACAGGATGGCCGCCGGGGCGTTGATCGTCATGCTCGTACTGACCGAGCCCAGATCGATGCCGTCAAACAGCCGACGCATGTCGGCCAGCGACGATATCGCCACACCACACCGGCCAACCTCACCGAGCGCCAAGCTGTCGTTACTGTCGCGTCCCATCAGGGTGGGAAGATCGAAGGCCGTGCTCAGGCCCGTCTGTCCGTGGCCAAGCAGATATTTGAACCGTTGATTGGTGTCGTCCGCCGAACCGAACCCGGCAAACTGCCGCATGGTCCAAAGGCGATGTTGGTACATGGTGCGGTGCGGTCCGCGGGTGTACGGAAATCGGCCCGGCTCCCCCAGCGACTTTGCCGGGTCGTACCCACCGAGATCCTCCGGTCCGACGAAGGGTTTTGCTTCGGCGCCCTTCGTCGAAGTGCTCTGCTTGCCCACTGACGGTTTCACGCTCATCGTTAGATCCTATTCCATCCAGCGAGCCGGACGCTTTTCGACGAAGGCCGCAATACCTTCGCGGGCATCGTCGGTCGTAAAGCAATCGGCGAAGGCATTCAAGTCATCGCCGTCGCGCGCCGCCCGCTTGGCCAACGCCACCGCCGCCGGTGCGCCCCGCCGAAAGGACTTACAGAACGCGGCGACGCGTGGGCCGAGGTCTTCTTGTGCGTTGACGATTTCGTCGACCAGACCGAATTCCAGCCCTTCCTCCGCCGACACCGGCAGGGCACTCAAGTATAGCCTCTTCGCGCGTGATGGTCCGATAAGCCTCGTCGCGCGAATAATCCCGCCCCAGCCGGGGATCAGCCCCAGCGATGATTCAGGCAGCCCTATTTTAGCAGACTTCACTGCGATTCGGAAATCACACGCCAACGCCAGCTCCATTCCGCCGCCCATCGCCGCACCGTTAATCGCCGCCACCGTAATCGACGGGAGACTTTCGATCGCATTGAGCACACTTTGCCCCAAACGACCGTATTCGAGGGCTTTTTCACGGTCGTACGTCGCCATTTCCTTGATGTCCGCCCCGGCCAGAAACACCTTGCCCACCCCGCGAATGACGGTGATACGAACTTTCCCGTTCTCGGCGACACGGGCGACAACCTCCGAAAACTTGCGCATCATCCCCGATGAACCGACGTTGAGGCCCGCCTCCGTCACGAAAGAGATCGTAGCGACAGTGCCATCGACGCCTAATTGAACTTCTGTGTTACTCATAGCGGAAGAACCCCTGTTTGGTTTTGCGACCCAAGCGACCCGCCATGACCATCTTACGCAGCAGAGGGCAGGGACGGTAGCGATCCTCGCCCAGGTCGCGGAAGAGGACGTTGATAATATCCAGACAGACGTCCAGTCCGATCAGGTCGGCCAGCGCCAGCGGACCCATCGGATGGTTCATCCCGAGTTTCATGATCTCGTCGATCGCTTCCGGCTCGGCCACGCCTTCCTGCAAGGCAAAGATGGCCTCGTTAATCATGGGCATCAGCACTCGGTTGGAAACAAAACCCGGGCTGTCGTTGCACGGTACGGCGGTCTTGCCGACCTCTTTGGCCCAGGCGATGGTTCGCTCCGTGGTTTCGTCGCTGGTTTGAAGTCCACGAACGACTTCGACCAGTTTCATCAAAGGGACCGGATTGAAAAAGTGCATACCGATAAACCGATCGGGATGATCCATGGCCGCCGCCAATTGCGTAATGCTGATGCTGCTTGTGTTGGTGGCCAGCACGCCGCCCTCGGTCACGTGCTTTTGAGCATGTTGCAGGATTTCGAGTTTGACTTCCAGTCGCTCGGTGGCGGCCTCGACGATCAGCGGGCAGGTGCCCACGTCGCAAAGTTTGGACACGGGGTGGATCCGGCTCCGCGTGGATTCGGCATCTTCCGCCGTCATCCGGTCTTTCTCGACCGCGCGATGGAGTAGCTTTTCAATGGCCTTGCCGGCCGAGTCCAACGCCTCCGGCGCCATGTCGAACATGTATGCGTCATAACCGGCCTGAGCAAAGACCTGCACGATGCCGCGTCCCATCGTCCCCGCACCGATCACGGCCATGGTTTTGTCAGACTGTGCATGCATGGTGGTCACTCCTGCGTTGTCGATCAACCGGGTTGCCCGCAGATTCGCCGCAGAGCCCGGGCGGAATTCGTGGCGTGAAATCAGACCAGCGTTCGCGCGATGACCAGCCGGTGAATCTCGCTGGTGCCTTCGTACAGCTCCGTGATCTTCGAATCGCGAAGAAGCCGCTCGGCCGGATACTCGTTGCAGTAACCGTATCCGCCGAACACCTGAACGGCGTGATTGGCGGCGCGGGAACACATTTCACTGGCGAACAACTTCGCCATGGCAGCGGCCTGGACGTAATCGCGGCCTGTATCTTTGAACGACGCGGCGCGATAAACCAATGCCCGCGCGGCCTCGATCATCACCGACATGTCGGCCAGCTTGTTCTGGATGGCTTGGAATTTACCGATGGGGCGATCGAACTGCACCCGCGTGCGGGCATACTTCGTCGCATGGTGCAGGCACGCCTGCCCAATGCCTAGCGCCTGGGCGGCGATGCCGATTCTTCCCCCGTTCAAGGTGGTCAATGCCACGCGCATCCCGCGACCGCGCTCGCCGAGCAGGGCGTCTTTCGGCACGACACAGCCATCAAACACGAATTCCGCCGTGGAGGAACATCGGATACCGAGCTTTTTTTCGAGCTTGGCGAGTTTCAGACCCGGCGACGATTTTTCAATAATGAACGCGCTGAGCTTCCGCTTGGGCTCGTCGGGATTGGTGACCGCGATGAGCACCATGACCCCGGCTTCTTTTCCGTTGGTGACGAAAATCTTGGTGCCGTCGATGTGCCAGCCGTCATCTTTCAAAACCGCTTGGCAGGTGGCCGCACCGGCGTCGCTCCCGCTGCCGGGCTCCGTGAGTGAGAGGCAGCCGATCATCTCGCCGGACGCCATTTGCGGCAAGTACTTCTGTTTCTGTTCTTCCGTGCCGAAAGTCAGTATCGGATCGACGCAAAGCGAATTGTGCGCACTGAGCAGAACCCCGGTGCCGGCACACGCCTTCGAAATCTCTTCCACAACAATCGACGACGCCATCGCGCCCATGCCGGCACCGCCGTACTTATCGGGAATGGCAATGCCGAACAGCCCGAGCTGGGCCAATTGCTCGAGAAGCTCGCTCGTCATAGACGCATTTTGGTCTCGCTCCGCCGCGCCCGTGGCCACCTCGTTCATCGCGAACGCATGGAGCTGCTCTTGGAGCATTCTATGATCTTCGTCGAAGTCGAAATCCATGGACGTATCCTAGTAACCGAGCAGGTGTCGGGCGATGATGATGCGCTGAATCTGGCTCGACCCCTCGCCGATCTCACAAAGCTTGGCATCGCGCATGTACCGTTCCACCGGCACTTCTTTCGTGTAGCCCGTCCCACCGTGAATCTGGATGGCGTTCAGGCAAGCGCGCGTCGCCACTTCACTGGAAAAAAGTTTGGCCACCGACGCGTCGATATTCGCCGGCTTACCCGCATCCGAAAGGATGGCCGCCTTCCGAGTGAGCAGACGCGCCGCGTCGATTTCCATAGCCATGTCGGCCAACATGAACTGGATCGACTGATGCTCGAAAATCGCCTTGCCGAAAGTGGTCCGCTGCTTGGCGTAGGAGAGTGATTGTTCCAGCGCGCCGCGGCCCAGCCCCACCGACATGGCCGAGATCGTAATTCGGCCCCGTTCGAGCACTTTCATGGCATCCAAAAACCCGCCGTTCAATTCACCACAGAGGCTTTCGCTTGGAATGCGCAGGTCTTCCAACGTAAGCCCTACCGTATCCGAGGCCCGCATCCCCATCTTGTCTTCTTTCGGACCGATGATGAGTCCCGGTGTGTCGCGCTCGACGATAAAGGCACTAATCCCTTTGGCGCCACCTTCCGGCGTGGTCTTCGCCGTGATGACGAATACGCCCGCATGATAACCGTTGGTAATCCAATGCTTGGCGCCGTTGAGCACCCAGGTGTCGCCCTCTAACTTGGCCTCAGTCGTCAGGGCCGCAGCGTCGCTCCCGCAACCCGGCTCGGAAAGCGCCCAAGCGCCGAGACACTCTCCCGTGGCGAGCGCCGGCAAATACTTCTTTTTTTGCGCATCGTTGGCCGCACGGATCAGATGGGCGCTGCACAGCGCATTGTGCGCATCGAGCATAAGCGCGGTAGCGCCGCAGTGGCGGGCGATCTCTTCCATAATGACCGCCGCTTCCAGATCGCCGAACCCGCATCCGCCGTACTCGGTGGGAATGAAAATCCCCATTAATCCGAGTTCGCCCAACTTGGCGACAATATCGCGCGGAATTGAGGCCTCGCGATCCCATTCTCGCGCGTTCGGTGCGATATGCTCGGCAGCGAACCGCCGCGCGACTTCTTGCAAGGCCAACAAGTCTTCGGAAAGATCAAAATCCATGCGTCACCTGCCACGTAACCTTTTGCAAATACTGAGTTTGTGCGCACCACCCGCCGCACGTGCTCGCAGATTGGAGGATCGCCGTACGGCAGCGCCACGTACCTGTACATTCTACTAGTTCGTGCGCCATCGTCTGCCGGAATGGTAGTGCTAGGCCGCCGAGGACGCCACACCGGTCTCGGCAAGATCGTTTGCGATGATGACACGCTGTATTTCACTCGTGCCCTCGTAAATCGTCGTCACGCGGGCATCGCGACTCAGTTGCTCAACGCGGCATTCATTGACGTAGCCGCTAGCACCGTGAATCTGAACGGCGCGATAGGCCGCTCGATTCGCACTTTCGGACGCATAGAGTTTGGCCTTGGCGCTCGCCGCCGGATCGGGCATTTGGGCGTCGATCATGGCGGCGGCCCGCCAGATCAGCAGCTTTGCGGCCTCGAATTCCACCTTGGTGTCGGCGATCATAGCCTGCAGGGCCTGGAACCGGCCGATTGGTTCCCGGAACTGCTCTCGTTGCCTGGCGTAGGCGACCATTTCGTCCAGGCAAGCCTCGATGATACCCGTGGACTGTGCGGCAATGCCGATTCGACCTCCGTTGAGACCCGAAAGCATGACCCGTAATCCGTTACCTTGTTCGCCGATCTGATGATCGGCGGGAACAAACACATTCGCAAAATGGACGACGGCGGTCTCGCTGCCACGTATGCCCATCTTTCCATGAATCGGACTGGATTCCACGCCTTCGGCTTGGGCATCGACTAGCAGGGCGCACAAACCGTCGTTTCCTTCAAATCCCGGAAGGCGCACGAGCGTAAGGAGCCACCGGCAGGTCAGACCGTTGGTAATCCACATTTTCTCGCCGTCGAGTCGAAAACCGCCGTCCACCACGACCGCCGCGGTTTTGGCGCCGGCGGCGTCGCTCCCCGCGTCCGCCTCGGTGAGCGCGAAGGCGCTGAAGTTTTTGGGATCGCCCCACTCAGTAAGCAGATCGGTGCGAAGCGGCTCGAGGGCGTTTTGCAGTAGAATGTTGCCGGTCAGCGCATGGACCGAAACGCTCACCGCCGTGGAGGGCGAGGCGTAAGCGATTTCGTGCAGGATGGCGGCATAGAGCCGATACGAACAACCCAACCCGCTCAACGATTCCGGTACGCAAAGGTTCAGAAAACCCATTTCGCCCAATTTCGGAAGCGCTTCCAGGATAGATGACTCATCCTTGTCGCATTTGCGATCCAAAGGAAGCAATTCATTGCGCGCGTATTCCCGAACCGCCTCCAGGAGAACGGATTCATCTTCAGAGAGTTCGGCTGTCTGCGGAACCAGGGACATCGTCCGGTTTCCTCCCACGAAACTTCGTCGAGCCGACGCGGGATACCTTCACCGTGGTCAACGAAGTATCCGTCACGTCGTCCGATACGCGAACAAGTATAGTGGTCGTATTACTTTTGCGTCAACGAGTTGTCCAATCCATGCGTTAGCGGCTCTCGAATCAAGGAAACCCACGCGATGTGCAGGTCTCCCTTGACAGCGTCCAGCGCTAGGAGTTCCAAACCTGGCGAGTACGGGATAAAAAGACCAGGCGGCGAAAAAGATAGTCTCGCCGCACCACCAATTCCACGAGGCGCTTGTGGGCCGAGTGATTGATTCGACTCGTGTGCTGCCACCCGATGAGATCCTCTTCCAACTCCCGCCACCTTCGCGATCCACTGAGCTTGCGTTTTCGTTTGCCGTCGACACCGTCAAGTAGACTTCGCACCTCGGTCTCGATTCGCTTGAGGGCCACAACCACTTTATGCGCTGATAGTTCGGATTCCCAATCGATGTCCTTCTCCGGCTGGTCGTCCTCACCCGCACCTCTCGATTCTTCAAGATTGGCAGCGGTATCACTGTCATCGTCGCGCGCCGCGACGGCGGCCGCGTTCGATGCATCGAGCGCGGCAGCATCGATACCCTCCGAATCTTCCGGCTGATCTTCGAGACCGCGAGACAGACCGCTCAGCAACTCCGGCGAATCCTCACCCGGAAAATCGTCCGCACTCTTCTCCGGCTCGTAGGCATCCTCGATTTGCGGAGCCTGTTCGGATTCGGGACGCGGACCGCCCGATTCATCTTGTTTTTCATCTTCCGTGGTCATGATCAACCTACCGCAATTCTGAAGCCCATAAAACGGCTAAGAAAAAAGCCACGCTGCCTGGGCACATTTTAACCGAAAAACACGGAATAGGGAAACAACCGACAGCGCCGACAAACGTGATTTGGCAGTGGCGTCGCGTGCCATGCCCAAACGGCGTCGGGTGCCATGCCCAAGCCGAAGGCGCCGGCATGTGTCCCCACATTCGGAGAATCGCCCTATAAGCGCGGACCTCGCCACCCGGCGACTCTACGAACACCAGCACCGCCGCATCGTGGCATTTCCGTCAGGAAGAACCCGTCACCGGCTCGCTGGGCTCGGCCGAAGCGATCCGACGAACGATGACCGCGTCACCCACCGCACTGCAAGTCCCCCCATCCACTCGGTCGCGATGGACGTTGATGACGGCGTTGGCACCCTTCATGGCCGACGCGGCCTTGAGACCTTCCAGTGCATCCTCCGGCAAGCGAAATCCGTCGACGATGACCGCCTCGACTTGTTCAATGATTTCATAGCCTGCAATGGTGCCGGTACTCGATGTGGCCAGGATTTCAGCCGCCTGTTTGCGCCGTTTCGCGCCTAGTGTCGGGTCGGGTTCGGCGAAAGCCTGCCCGTATTTCTGAAGTTTCGGATGGAGCGTCGGCGGTCGGCGACGTCTAAGAAACCGCCGGACTCTTCGTGTGAACCAGACAAGCGCCACGAGTCCGACGAGAACGATCAGACTCTGCACTTTCCACCCGGTCAGGTCGAACCAGCCGCCGACCTCCTCGCCCGACAGAAGCGACACCGTATCCGA
>JADFIX010000738.1 GCA_022566435.1 Planctomycetota bacterium | reverse complement strand
GTACCGCCAGCATCGCGGCCGTCATGCCCGCGCCACGCCAAAATGCGCGGACGAAACTCAAAACCGCGAACATGGCAAAACGCACGCTCCCCGTACGGGCCATCAACCGCCGGGTCATCGGCACTTGTAGACACGCAAGAATAGTCAGACCTGCGAGAGGTATCGTGCCGAATCGGTCGATCACCGCCAGCGGCAGGGTCAGGGCTATGACGACCGCAAGGGGCGGCTGTAGATGATCGATCGTCCCGCTATACGAATCCCCCCGCGCGTGCCCTCGATGACGTAGATGCAGCCAAACGCGCCAGTAGCCTTGTTGACACTGCGTGTTCAGATACGACGGCCACGACATGGGATGGAAATGTTTGACGCGTGAATCGGCATCGAAGGCAAGTTGGTAGCCGCGCTTAGCAATGCGCCACGCCAGTTCCGCATCTTGTCCCTTCAGGAAAAGCTCGTCGAAGCCGTCAAGCTCTTCCAGAACGGCACGACGGTACACAACGCTAAAGGTCGCGAGAAAGTTGACACGGCGCGGCATACGGGCGTGTCGGGCGACGATCTCTTCATGAACCAGACAGGCGAGGAGTGAATCCTCGTTTATATTGCCATAGCTGCCGCCGACGCCGGCGACTTGCGTGTCGTCTAAGTGACCGAGCAACGGCGTAAGGGCATCCGGTTCCGCGACGCAGTCGGCGTCGACGAACCAAATCAGAGGATGACGCGCAGCCCGCCAGCCGATGTTTCGGGCCGCGCCCGCGCCTCGACCTTCGCCTACGAGATAAGTCACCGGCAAATCCGACACGATGGCCGCGGTGTCATCCGTCGAGCCGTCGTCAACGAAGATGATCTCCTTGACGGGCGATTCTCTCGCCGCGGCGAGCAGCGCGGTGAGGCAATCACGAATCGTTCGTGCACAGTTGCGACCTGGGACGACAACGCTGACAGAAGGTGTATCCATTGTTTCGCCAGTGTAGGGCGGCAGGCAATGATGCCAAGCGGAAATTACCGCCCGCGTTGGGCCATGGCCTGATCGAGGGCCTGCCTGGCATCGCGGTGATTCGGTTCGAGCTCGAGCGTGGCCCGAAACGCCGCGATGGCATCGTCGACCCTATCCAACCCGATGAAGACTAATCCGAGCCCGTAGTGGGCGTTGTAGTAGCCGGGGTAGACTTCCAGTGCGCTCTTGTAACTCTCGATCGCCTGCCGGCGGTTTCCCTGTCGGACGAAGCCGTTTCCCAAATTAAAAAACGCTCTGGCAATAAACACCGGTTCGACATGCGGCGAGTCCATCTCGATGACCGAAAGGAAATACTTCGCGGCGTCGTCCGTTTGACCGCGGTCGGACAGGATATTTCCCAGATTGATATACGCCCGGGCATAGGTCGCACGGGCGGCGATGGTTTTTTCGTACTGGTCGACGGCCTCGTCGATCCTTTTTTGGGCCCGCAGCACATTGCCGAGCGCAAAGTGGGCGTCCGCATTGCCCGGGGCGAGCCGAACAGCCTCTCGCAAGCTGCGTTCCGCCTCTTCATATCGCTCCAGCTTTTCGAGCGCCGTTCCCACGCCACGGTGCCCCCGGGCGTTCTGTGGACGGTGTTTCGCCACGTGCGACCAGAGGGCCAAGTCACTTCGATAGACTTTGTTGTGTTGGTACGTCGCCACGACAAGAAACGCGAGAAGGACCGTCATCGTAACGCCACGTATGCGAGTCGCCATCCGCAGCGTGATGGACCATTTCGCTTCCAGTCTCATCAAGAAGAAATGGGCACAAATTGCAAGTAGCGTAACGACACCGGCAAGCGGGAGATACATACGGTGTTCGAAGATCACGTCCCTGATGGGCACGATACTGGACGTGGGCGCGAGTACGAGGAAGAACCAGGCCGCCGGGAAACCCAAGGCAGGGCGACGAATCAGAAGCCATACCGTGGTACCCAAGAACGCCATCAGGACCAAAAGCCACGGCAGCGCTTGGGGCAGGGACTTCACAACCGGCCAGCCGTAGTCCAAGCACAACGGGTATGGCCAAACCGAAAGCCGCAGGTAATGTAGGATGACCCCCGGTTGGGTCAGGGCATAGTGGAAGGGACTGATGCCCTTAAAGGCGAAACCCACCGTCGCGGTGCCCTCTCGAAGCCCGAAAACGCCGCCGAGAATCCCCGTGCCGCCCAGCACGATCCAGGTGGCCATCAGACCCAGATAGAGGTGCCATCTTCGCCGAAGCATTTGCTTGAATGATGCGGAAAGATACGACCGGTCGTAAATGGCGGTCATTAGCGGCGCGGTGACCATGACGGCTTTGCTACCCATGCCGAGCGCACACACCACCACTGCGGCGACGTACCATCGTGCCGGTCGCGCGGCGGCGGCACCGCGCACCACGAAGTAGATGGTCAGTAGGTAAAACAGGCCCATCAGCGATTCGGCACGCTGGATGACGTATGTGACGCTCTGCGTTTGCAGCGGGTGGACGGTCCAGACTGAGGCGATGGCGAAGGCCAGCGCAGTGGCGGAGCGGTTAAAGCGCTTGTCGAATGCCGGTAGAAGTAGCGTTCTTCTGATGATACCCAAGAGCACGAGCCCGGCTGCGAGGTGAATCACCAGATTGACCACGTGATAGCCCAAGACGTCGAGTTCGCCGACGGCATGGTTGACGGCCAAAGTCAGTTCCACGACCGGGCGTGTGGCTTCGGTGAGAATGTCGGTTATCGGCCATAGTTTCTTGATGCGTGGGCTGAATTGGATGTCTTCGACGTCGTCGAACACGAACACTCCTGAAAAACTGGAGAGGTACGCCGCGAAGCCCAGAACGAGAAGGATGAGCGCGAAGATGGCGAACGGCGGATTCCGGCTTTTCCGTGCGACGTGAGTCTGCGGTTTTTCTTCCGGCTGTCGGCGATCGCGTTTTCGTCTTGCCATCTCGGTTGACTGGGCGGTTATCGGCGACTCGACCGAATGCCGCGTCGCGGCGGCCGGTCGATCATTTATGGGCGTTGCGTTTAATCCGTACAAGCAACATGCTATGATGACCGGCGCACTGCGTTTGTCAAAATGCCGCACGGCGTATCGGCGGCGGCGACCAGGTCGAACAGAATGGGAATGACGT
>JADFIX010000737.1 GCA_022566435.1 Planctomycetota bacterium | reverse complement strand
GCGGTAAATGGGAAATGTCGGTCTGCAGCACTCTGATCAGAGGAAATGCGTCAAATTTGGCGTTCACAGGCAGGCATCTTCGTCAGAATCGCACTTCGATTTTCAAATCAGCCAAAGATTCGCTAAGATGGCTGCATCGGAGGCGGCAAATGGGAAATCCCGGAATAGAGGGAAACGTCGGTTGCCTCGAGTCAATTGGTGGAGGTTGTCTTATGAAGTACCTGTTCGGGTGGGCGATGGTAGTGGCGCTGGTTGCGGCCGACACGGGGTTGGCGATCGACTCGTGTCCATTCGCATGCGGTGATCTGAACGGTGACGGCACGATCGACATTTCCGACTTTGGTCTGTTCGTGAGTTGCATGGATCAGGCCCCGGATTCGTCGCAAGAATGTTTCTGCTCGGACCTGGATGGCAGCACTTCAACAGACTTGGCCGACTTTGCTTTTTTCACTTTGATATTCGAGGCGGTCTCGGATGAAGGACCGCCCGGTTGCAGCGGTGCGATCGGTACCACGGCCAACCTAACCGCATATCGGCCGCAACATCGCGGAGGCTATGCGCCCTTTGCTCGAAGTGCGGTAAGCGATGCCGACGAGGAAAGTGCGACACTCGGGCCGGGTATCCGTATCAACAATCCTGGAGACGTTTACCCGTTCGGCGAAGACGACCTGATCGAGGTTGCGTTACTCGTTGGCAGCCCGGGGGCACAATTGGCGCTTCGTAGAACCGACTCGGCACTTGCTGTCTGGACCACGAGACACAAAGTTGCCGGCTCCGAGATCGTTTTTGTCAACAACTAGATCGAAGCACTGCCGATTGGTCCGGCCGACACCCACTTGACGGTCTGGGTAGAGTGGGTATCTTCTGCGCACGGCAGCGTCGATCTTCATATCGAGCCGGTGGCGTTCAATGCTCCCAAGGACACGTTAACGTTTCATTCGTTTCAGAGCATCGTTATCGCACTGGGCGGCGAGGACCAGGTGCCTTCTAGCCCGGTCGATTCGAGCCACGGCACGTTCGTGGTCGCGATCAGCCTCTACGCGGCAGGCTACGATGTACACATGTACGACGAAGACGTTGTAGACGGTACCGGGTCCGGAGCGGCCTACGATGAAGTTGTCAGAGCCGTGCAGGCACGCGGTGTCGATGTCGTGGGCATCTTCGGTTACAGCCATGGTGGCTGATCGACTTACGACATTTCCGATCGTCTGGACCGGAACCGGGCGGGGATCGGCGTGTTCGAAATAGAGTTCACGTCCTACGTTGACGGCGTCAGCAACTTCTCCGACTTCGACCCCTTCCAGGAAAACCGGCGGCCGCCGAGCACCGCTTACCATGCGAACCACT
Source organism: Planctomycetota bacterium (assembly GCA_022566435.1). Taxonomy (GTDB): domain Bacteria; phylum Planctomycetota; class Phycisphaerae; order UBA1845; family UBA1845; genus JADFIX01. The sequence goes on along the minus strand of JADFIX010000737.1, from coordinate 1,756 downwards.
ACCAGATTGGCACGCTATTCGGCGACGGCTACATCGACGGAGGACCGGTTCCAAATTCCAATCCATCGCCGGACGGGCTGAATGTGGAGACGACAATCTGGGGTCATTGGGCGACGCACTTTATCGTCGACGACTACGCCCAAGTGCGGGATTTCATTGAAGCCAACCTAGTGTTTAGGGTGATACCATGAGAAGTCAGAAGCGAGCACAGTGTGCGGTTCTTGTTTGTTGGATGACGCTCTTGCCGATGGCAGCGGGCGGTGCGCCGCGCGACGACTCGAGCGTTGGGATCGAGCCCGATCCAGTCTTGCAGGCTCGTTTTCTCGAAATCGCCGGTGCGCTAGACAAATCCGCGATGACGGCCCGGGTGGAGGAGCTGCGCGCCTTCGTGGACGGTGATCTCGATCGGTGGATTCCCCAGTTGCTCTATTATCTTGCCTATTCCCAGGGCACAACGGCAGCACCAGCCGCGGGGTTTCTCCTGCAAAGATTGAGCGGACCAAAAGACGTTATGGTCGCAGTCGTGGCACGACACTTGGGCGATCCCGATGCAGCCATCCGGCACGCGGTTCGTGACCTTCTGCACCATTACGAAGACCGATCCGCGGGCCGGACACCGGATTTCTCGGCCTATCGAGCACTGATAGAAAGCGAAGTGCGCGCGGGCCGCAGCGCGTCGATCAGCCTGGTTCGCTTCATGTACGAGTCCGATCCTTCAGCGGCGCTTCTGACACTCATCCGCGGCTACCAATTACGCCAGCCCACCGACTTGCGTTCGATACTGTGGGCGGAACACATCGTGGACGAGATGTTGTGGAAACGAACCCATGGCTTCATCGGGCCGCGCGAGGTCGAGCCACCCGCGCTGAGAGAGCTCGAAACGCTGTCGCGCGATAAGCGATGGTGGGTACGCGCGTATGTAGCACAGATTCTTCATCAGCATTCGGAGCTGCGCCGACAGGCGGTCGTGGAGCGGTTAGCACGAGACCATCATCCACTGGTCCGAGAGATCCTGTTTTCGGATTCCTTCAGGGATCTCCCTGAAGGCGTGACGGAACGCTAGAGCAATACCTGACAGCCAACGTGACGCCGCCGCGGCACGACGGTGGGCACGGTGATGCCCCATAACCCCTTGTCACTTCAGCAGTTAAACCAAAAAAAGGGCCAAAATCAGTGAAAAGTTCGGCTTAAAGAGAAGGCTGCTAAGGCTGCCTTCTCCTCCCCGCCGCGTGTGGCTCCCTTTCACCATTGAAAACGGCTCTTGGCGGCAAGTTCCGGCAGGTCCTGCTGCGAATGACGACTTGGTATCCCTTTGGGGCGTAAGCGAGGATTCAATTCTTGCTGTCGGAGGTAGAGGCGCAGCACGAATTGCGCGTTATGATGGGACATATTGGTCGACCGTAAGTTTGGACAAACACCCGGGCTAAGTGCCGTTTTTTTGGCGGACGCTCAAAGCGCGGTCGTCGGTGGCATCGACGGTTATGTTGGGACATTCGATTCTTTGACCAATTCTTTGGAGGCGGAAGCGACGCGTACCCGGAAGTGCATTCACGCCATCTGGGGCGACGGCGAAGGAACATTATAAGCCGCCGGCGGTCGCTTTTCAGAACCGTTGACCGGCATCGCGCTGGCGAGACTAACGAATCAATCGACGCTTGGATCGATCGAGTAATTGTTGGCCTCATGTAGCGAATGTCTGTGCACAATTGAAATCCACGCTGGAAGTAGGCGAAGAGATGGGAAGTGCAAAACAAAT
>JADFIX010000736.1 GCA_022566435.1 Planctomycetota bacterium | reverse complement strand
GGGGGGCGCAACCAAGACGACGAATTCACCCGAGCCGCGCACCATCATGATCTTGGACGGGCCGGCGCTCGAAGGAATGGGGCTGACCGTTCCCGTGAAAGTCCCTTCGAAGATATCCCTCCCGCGCACGGCGAAGCCATTGCCCGAGATCGCGCAAATATCACACGGATCGTCGCCAAAACCTTCCCCCGAGACCGTCAGAATCGTGCCACTCCCGCCGCTTGTCGGGGTAAAGCTGTCGATCCGAAGCGCCGGCTTTTGATCTTGTGCGAACAACGCGTTGTCGGCTCGTACGCCAAGCCATTCAAAGGGCTCGCCCGTCTCTTCGTGGGGACCGAACGTGTCGTTGAACTGCACCGTAAACGTCGGACCGCGACCGAGGACCGGTGAGGCGGTGCCGTATTTCGTACTGGATACCCAGTTGATCCCACTCTCCAGCCCGGGCGGATCGGTGACGGCCTCAAACGTGATCCACTCACCCTGGGGAACAATATCGGCACCGCTGTCGTGACTCGTGATCGACACGCTGTACGTATCAATAATGACACCGATAGGCCGATTGGGCGGTCCGACCGAAACGTCGTGCGCTCCCACGCTCGTGAAGCTCTTTTTTAGTTCCGCACCCAACGCCGTGGCCAATCCGTCGACGCGCCATTCCATGATCGGGGCAAACACCTGCGGCGTGACGTCTGCCTGAAAGTTAATGCGCCGAGAGGTCGATGTGCGGAATCGCCGAGTCGCCGATACCGGACGCGACCGTGGACGTCCTCCATCGATGCCGACGGCGCCGCTCACGAGCGTTGTCGTCTCCACAAGATCGGCAATCGATTCGCCGAAATAAGCCGACATCGTGTCTGCGTTGGTTGCGTATTCATCCAGGTCGAAGGGTGCGACCGTGGGCGTGGTCACTGTCGCGGTGATATCGCTGATGGCGATCGAAACCACGTCTAGGCGGCACATCGCCATGTGCCTCGTGCCGTCAGACGTCGTGCTGATGGCCGCGATGATCGCTGGTCCCGCATTCTCCAGAAGACACGTTGCCTTGACGCCGTCGGCATTACGCGATGTCACCGTCGCGCCTGAGAAGGTTACCTGAGCGTCCGCGGGCACTTCGAGAAAAAGTTCGAGAACCGTCCCCAACGGCATGGCCGTCTGACCCGGCGCCAAATGCCGAGTCGTGGTCAATCCGGCGATCGGCTCGAAGTAAAGACGCGGCGCCGTGGATTCGTCATCGTCCGGTTGGTTGACATTTTCGTCCGCCAGGACAAACTGCGCGGGCAGCACCATGAAAAACACCAAGGCCCATAAGATGGCCTGACAGCCGGCAAAACTCGCTCGCGCTCGTCCCATAACACAACTCCTTTCGTTTGACATGCCCTCAAGGCTACCGCCGTACCTCTCTCCGCGCAAAGCACGGCAAAGCGAATAGCCGCTCGACCAAGATGGGAAAAATGACCGGGCACAGTCGGTAGCCGGCCAACCCGTACGGAAGTCAGTCTACCGTCGTACGACCGAAATAGTCAAGAGAAAAATTATGATTTTCCGTGACCACGCGAGTTCTTGTCCGAGTCATCGACATCGGAACTAAGAAGTACAACATAAACTCATGAGTGTCTCGGATCGGTACAGTCGGCTACAGGGTTACCTTCAATGTGTAATTCTCATGCCTGGCGATCGTATTGCCGCTTTTCTCGTCAGACGGATATAGGCTATAGGGTTACCCAAGGAACTCCGCAACCCATAGCATAGGCAATCACGAGACAATTCAAACGCGTCGAAGCACCTGTCACCTGTTCTTTGGCGGGACCATTGTTCGAAACTTGAATCGCCTCGACGAGTGTCGGATGGACCGGAAGAACGCAGTCCTAAGGGTCTGATCTCTCGAGAATGAACGTCGGTCTGTCGGAGTTTTCTTTGACCGACCATCCATCGTTGAGTTGAAGCTCCCATCCGTCTCCTGACAAAGGACGCTTGGAGATATCGACCGGCGCGGCCACTACCGCCTTCTGCCATGCCCCATCGACCAACCCGCCGTCCGTCACGGTGAGTATTCCCCATGCATCGCTGATTCGCATCGTCGGGTAAACCGTTCCGACGTCGTCGAGCGGCACGAGATTGCGCGGATTGAACTGGATTTGCATCTTGACGAACGGCAGAGTCAAGACGGGGCCATCGACGAACTTCACCCGATAGGCGGCAAGAACTTTCTGTCTATTTCGTTCGCGTTCATCTTCAGCCTGGAATAGTTTCTCGGAGTCGTATCGTTTTGCGCGGCGAGAAGCCTCGCGTTGAAGTTGGGCCGCCAGAAGTGGGCGCATGCGCATGGCCTCACGCAAGAGATCCCCCAAGTCGTTTGTCGGTTTGAGACCTGCTCGCCAGCCCGGTGTCAGGTCGTCCAGCAGCACACCGTACGCCGGTCCTGATGCATACGCGAACGAGCGAACGAACGTCTCGTTCGCCGAAGGTGCGCGACCAAGGGCGTCGATAGCAAATCGTGCCGCGACGCGGGCCTTGCCCGCGGAGACGACCACACCGGTATACTCCGCAAGCCCCTCGTTCATTTCAAGGGCAACTTCCTCCGCTGCACCGTCTGGAAAAAGCTCGTGACGTCTTGCCCTGAACGTGACGGCGTCTTCGATCGCTTCGCGCCTTTCTTTGCCGGAATGACTCAGTGCGCGTGCCAGCGCACGCCACTCCAGTTGCAGCCACACGCGGCCGTCGCGCGTGTCGAGATGGCCGTTGGCGGGATTCGCCGCCGGAAGCCCGAGGTCATTTTGGATCCGATGCCACATTTCGTGGGCCATGAGACGAGCACGGTCTTGCGGATCGGTCGGGAGCGGCCAGAGGATCATCGTCCACTCGACGCCGGCCCATTTGGTGGCCGTGTTCGCGACCATGGCGTTGTCAGGCAAGGTCCCGACAAAGACGCCCTTTCGCGCTTTCAGTAAGCCCTTTTTGTCAATCTGATTCGCAACCACGGAGCGAGACGACCGCTCTACAAAGATCATCGGGCCCTGCAGTTTGATTCCCCAGCGCGAGCCGCCATCCTTTTCCGATAGCGCCTCGGCTTCGCTAAAATATTGGTGCGCGAGTTCGAGTTTGCGG
>JADFIX010000735.1 GCA_022566435.1 Planctomycetota bacterium | reverse complement strand
TCTTGCCCGCTGATTCCAAAATAGGTGGCCCACCCCTCGGCCCACGCCAACCGTGTGCCGACGTCTTTGCTACCGTGTCTAATGCTGAGGCAATCGGCAGTAAAATGGTCCCCACCCGGGCTGGCCTCGAGGTTGAACTCGTCCATCATGTAGTGTCCGTACTCGTGGTGTATCACGTCCCAATCCCAGCGCTCAAACTCGTCTATCCTAATGAAGGTCCCAAGAATTATATTTGAAATGTATCCACTGCCTCCTTGAATACTTGGCCATTTGACATTAATCTGCGGGATCGCTGTCCCGCCGTTCAGGGTACTGCCATAAACGGCGATCCATGTCATGCCGACAAGGACCGAACACGCCGGTCCGGTGCTGGTGTTGAGGCAGCCCAAGTTCTCAACGATCGTGGCTCCGTTTGCGGTGTCGTCATGGACCCCAGAGTCACTTTCATAGGTCCGAGCAAGGGGTCTGTCGGGCGTGACTCGAATCACGCTGTTGCCCGTTCGAAACCTGACGAAGATATCCGGACCGCCCTGAAGAAAGCCGTCATCGAATGTGATCGTTTCGTCATATTGGCCGTTGACATCAGTCACGACGCTGACGATCAAGTCAGAGAGGACCAATTCGTCATCACGAATCTCCACGGTCATCCCGAAGGCCGGATGAGCCAACCCGTTCTCATCTTGCCATTGGACGGTTCCCATCACGCGAATTGTATCGGCACCGCGACCTGGTTGCTCAGGTTCACCGGATGGTCCTTCATCAGTTGGATCGGGTCCCAAAACCTCCATGAGCTCCGCCTCTTCGGCAGTAGGCTCCTGCCACTGAAACGGCATCTGATTTGAGACTCCGTTCAACGTTGCGAGTACCCTGCGTCTTGCGACCGCCTCGTCCTTCGAAATTCGCCCTGTGCGAAGATCCTCATCAACCGCATCAAACTTGAGCATCAACAGCGGCCCAGTACCGCCAAACGCACGATCCGAACGTAGATACACGTTGAAGCCAGCCCGCTTGGAAAAGGCGAATTCGCCGTCGGCGATGACGGCATCGACTTGAACGAACACCGTCGAATCACCCACATCCGTATAACGGACGGGGAGTTCAAACGTGATGATCTCGGACTCGGCAAGTGAATCGCGGTCGACGAGAGTGTCGTGAGTAATCTCGACAGGACCGGTGGTCCGGCATCGTATGCGCACCTGCTCTAAAGCGCTTTCCGCGCGAACGGTCACTTCGATTATGGTGGTCGCGTTCTTGGCAATCGTCGCCTCGTCGGCGGATAGCTCGATCGTAATCGGCACGGTCGTTTTGACGGTACAAAGACGCGGGTGTTGTGTAATGGGATCTGGTTCGTCCGCAAGCAAAGTGTCTGCCATAAGGATAACCATGGCGGCAATCGCAAGTAATCGGAGCAGTTGAAGAATTCGCAAGTTCTGTCGAAACATAACCTCTTCCTCCAAAGAGTTGCGCAAGCGATATTTGGTTTACAAGCTAGTCCAGAGTTTTGGTAGCGCTAGTGCATGCCTTGAATACTCGAGGCCAATCCGTTGATTGATTTGTGTCTTCCGTGACGGAAGGGCGCCAGGGCCGCTGTTCCCCGAACCAAACTGTAACCGGGACAAGTGTAACTCGTCCATGCTGATTTGCAAGTAGTGTGGGTCGTTTCGACCCACCTGCTTTCTCGCCGTATCAACAGGTGGGTCGAACGACGTCGAACGACCCACCCTACGCCTACTTCTGCTACGCGGGAATCATGCCAACCGCGGCGATTCCAAGGACGAATCATTCCAGGAAGAAATCCTTCACCACGCGCTTGCCCACGCTGCCGGCCGCCTCGTCACGGTTGCAAAGGATGATGACCACCGCGTTCTCGTATGGGAAGCGGGCGAACAACGAATTAAACCCCGGCAATCCGCCGTCGTGGTAGTGGAGCGGGGTTTTCCGAGTCGTTTTGGACAGGCGCCATCCGAGCCCCCAGGGCTCGCGGGGCTTATGCGGCGTCGTCGCGAGTCGATACTGCGCGGCGTCGAGCACCGTTTCGGCGCGAAGGGCCTGTTCCCATTTGAGCAGGTCGCGGGCCGTACTGACGATGCCACCGGGTCCCAGTCTTAGCCAAGTTCCTGCGTACGATTCCGCCCTTCCGTCCAGGCCATACTCGGTCACTTTCTCTCCGGAACCCACGGCGACCCGGTCGAGATGCGGCGTGATCTCGTCGAGAAAAAACGTATCTTTCATACCGGCGGCCACGAAAACCCGTCGCCGAACGGAGTCTTGGAACGACCCACCGTCGACGCGTTCGATGATCGCGGCGAGCACGGAATAGGCGACATTGGAGTATTGATGCTTCTTGCCCGGGCGGTGTTCGAGAGGTGTCGCCAGAAACCATTCGATAAACGCGTCGCGATCCAATTTGGAAAACGGATCGGGGTGGTTGGCGACTGCTCCGGAAGTATGCGACAGAAGATGCTTGATCGTGACGCGGGCCTTGTCCCGCGGCACCCCTTCAAGGTGCCGCCCAATGGGGTCCGAGAGCTTGAGCTTTTTTTCGGCCTTCAATTGTAGGGCGACGGCGGAAGTGAACATCTTCGCCAGCGAGCCGATGTAGTAGAGGGTGTCGGTTGTGGCCGGAACGGCCGACGCCTCATCGGCGACGCCATATGCCCGATCGAGCGCCACCTGCCCGTCGCGCTCCAAGAGCACCTGCCCGCGGAACCCCTGGGGCACTAACGTCTCGAGCCAGCGGTCGTGGGCCATATGTCCAACGAACGCAGAGTATCACCGAGTCGAGCTTTATGGCTTGTTGAGGCTCAAGGTTCGAAAGATATAGGAACCCGCAGGCTCAGGGCGGACCGCACGAGAGGCGAAAGTGAAGCGCTGCTTGCGACCACGGACGGAGAAGTGGTAGTAGCCTTGAGGAAGGTCGCGGGAACGCTCGTGAAATCAGGAGGGGGTCATTATCATTGCGAGTGGGCTTGGACTGGAAGCCGAGTGTGGATAATACAGGCCGACCGCCGTGATCCCGTGAGCGCTTCTCCATCCGCCAACGAATACTTGCAGTCCCGTTCTAGCATGAGTGCTCAGTTCATACCGAGGAGAAGATCCAAGCTCTCC
>JADFIX010000734.1 GCA_022566435.1 Planctomycetota bacterium | reverse complement strand
GCACGTTTCCCATCAAATTGTAACCATGGCCTGCCGTCCTCGGAATCGTCGGCGGGCGTGTCCAAAGAATTCGAAGGCGCGGTTTAATTTGTCGTGGAATGATCCGGGTATTTCATGCTTGCGGGCCGGGAAAGCGCTTGATATGGCAAGGGCGGCGCATGCAAACTACCATGCCGCGATAGATAACGCATTGCCGATCGCAGAAGAAAACGCGTGACTCGACCGTATGACAAGCTCGTCGGTACGATGAAAACCCTCACGGGCGACCGGACCGCGTTGATGCGAGAGGTCGTGGACGGGCTCTGGGACGCATTGCACACCGCCGGTGTATCCTGGGTGGGCTTTTACCTGTTCGAAGATGGCGACGAACTCGTCCTCGGACCGTCCCGCGATAAACCCGCCTGTTCGCCGATCGGCCTGCATGGGGCGTGCGGCCAGGCTTTCAAGAGACGCGAACCGCTCATTGTACGTGACGTGCGTGAGTTCGGCGAGGCCTACATCGCCTGCGATCCCCGCGATAGGTCCGAGGTCATCGTGCCGGTGTTCGATGATTCGGGCGCCTGCTGGGGCGTGCTCGACCTCGACAGCTACGATGTGGGATCATTTGATCAGAGTGACGTCGAGGGTTTGCGGCGAGTCCTTCAGGCAGCCGGGCTCAGTCCACCTTGACGTTTTTTGCTCCATGCGATGTCGATCGGGAGGACGATGGCAATGGTTTCTATGTTCGAGCGGTTGATTTCGGGGCTGGCGACGTATGGTCTCCAGGTTGTTGTTGCGATCTTGACGTTCGTAAGAGGGTGGCAGGTCGCCAAGTTCGCGACACGAGGACTGCGACGCGTTTTGAGCGGCGCCCGTGTCGAGCAGACCCTGGCACACTTCTGCGCCCGGTTGTCCTATGTCGCCATGATGACACTCGTCGTCATTGGGACTCTGGACAAGTTGGGATTCCCGGCCGTTTCATTGGCCGCCGTACTCGGGGCGGTCGGCCTGGCGATCGGACTTGCCCTGAAGAGTACGCTGAGCAACTTCGCCGCCGGCGTTATTTTGATCGCGCTGCGACCGTTCAACGTGGGTGATCGAGTCGACGCGGCGGGCATCAGTGGCGTGGTCTCCGAGATCCGCGTTTTTGCGACCATTTTGGACGCAGAGAATGGGAAAACGATCATCGTCCCCAACGCGGCCATCGTCGGTGGGAACATTTTGAAATACTCGGCGGTCTAGAGCATTTTCCGTCTTGCGATGCTGGGTGCATTGCCCTTTGCGATACATCGAACGGGGAGAGACCGCGCGGGCTAAAAGCCCGCGGCTCGGAAGACAAGCCGGTTCAATTGCCGAGGCGAACCGAATCGATAGAATCGGCATCATGACCGGGCTGGATGACGGACAGCGTAACGATACGGGAAAACGTCAGCATGGTGTCATGCTTGTCAACCTGGGTACGCCGCGATCGCCGGAGACGCCGGATGTTCGAAGATACTTGCGCGAGTTCCTGTCGGATCCGCGGGTCATTGACATCTCGCCGGTCGGCCGGTGGATGCTGCTCAACTTCGTCATTTTGCCGTTTCGTCCACGGGTGTCTTCGGAGGCCTACAAGAAGATTTGGACACAGCGCGGATCGCCGCTCCATTTCCACGGCATCGATCTGACCCGCAAGCTCGCGCGGCTCCTGGGAGACCGGATGCGTGTCGAACTGGCCATGCGCTATCAAGAGCCGTCGATTCTTCGGACCTTGCGTACGTTTTGGCAAGCCGACATCGATAGAATCACGGTGATTCCACTGTTCCCCCAATATTCCTCGGCGGCGTGGGGCTCGGCGGTCGAAAAGGTGCAGGAAGAAGCCAACAAGCTTTGGAACGTCCCTTCGATCCAGGTCGTTCCGCCTTTCTACGACCATCCGGCGTTTATTGATGCCCATGTCGCAATCGCCGAACCGGTGCTCGCCAACGCATCGCTGGAACGGGTCATAATGAGTTTTCACGGGCTGCCTGAACGGCATGTGATGAAAAGCGACTTGGACGGGGCACACTGTTTGCAACGAGCCGACTGCTGCGAGCGCATCGCCTCGGCGAATCGCTACTGCTACCGCGCTCAATGCTTTGCCACCGCGCGGGCTTTGGCCGTCAGACTTGGCCTCGCCGAAGACGAATACGAAGTCACCTTTCAGTCTCGCCTTGGCCGCTCACCGTGGATCAAGCCCTACACTGATATCCGCGTCCGCGAGTTGGCGGTGCAGGGCGTCAGGCGTCTCGCGATACTCTCGCCCTCATTTGTGGCCGATTGCCTGGAGACTATCGAGGAGATCGGCATTCGGGCCCGCGAAGACTTTCTCGCCCACGGCGGTGACGACTTGACTCTGGTACCGTCTCTAAATGCTGACGATCGCTGGGTGCGGGCGCTTGTCCAAATCCTTCACGACGCATGGCCGACGACGAATTTTGCGCAACCTGAGCCCATCCCCGTGTGAGCCGCCGGTGGTCGTGCGGTCGACGGTCCAAATCAGTGACGCGTATTTGCCACATGATCGGCGCCGTGCCGGTACGGGATGGCTACGGGAAGATCAGCGAATCCGTGCTCGAAGCGTTAGGTCCAGCCGAAAACGGATGGGCGCTTCGCTTCCAGGGCGACTTACCCATGAGATTCCGGCATAGGTGCTGTTATCGAGGGCCACCGTGTAGATGTGGTCGTGGTCCACACCGACCGTGGGTGTCCGCACAAAGCTCGCGTGGCCATCGGCGTATAATTCGATCTGACCCTCGCCCCCGTGGTTGGGCGAATGGAAGGGCGGCCAGGGCTTGGAATCCATCACCGTGAACTGCGCGGGATCGGATCCTAGCAGCGTGGGGTCCGCAGCCGGCGGCTTGCCGGCCGCGTCGACATAAGGGCCTTTGTCTGCCGCGATGGCCAGGCGGTTGTCCCTGGTTTTTGTGGCGCGGCTGCCATGGGACCGAATGGAACTTGAAAGCCGTAGCTGATGTTGCCGTAAGCGGCGAGTAGCCACCAAGAGGGCGGCGCGCACCCGCCAAGTCTACTATACGACTCAGCTCGACGGATACGCGTCGAGTGTGAGGTCCGCGATCTCACCCGATTCCAGGAGATGATATCCCAAGGCCGCGA
>JADFIX010000733.1 GCA_022566435.1 Planctomycetota bacterium | reverse complement strand
GGGTTACCGCCGGGTGGGCGGCGGCGTGGTCGAGGCCTTCAACGAGGGATTGGCACTGGTGCGTCTGGAGGATTTCGATTTCGTGTGCAAGCTGGACGGTGATCTCGAGTTGGGCCCGACGTACTTCGCACGCCTTTTCGCGAAGTTTGCTGAAGATTCGCGTCTGGCGACCGCAAGTGGGAAGTCCTGGATTCGGGTGGGCAGGAAGCTTGTGCCTGAGCGTACGGGAGACGATTTTTCACAGGGCCAAACGAAGCTCTATCGCGTCACCGCGTTCCGGGAGATCGGTGGGTTTGTCCCGGAGGTGATGTGGGACGGAATCGACTGCCACCGGTGCCGTATGCTGGGCTGGAAAGCGAAAAGTTTTCGAGATGAAGAACTTCGATTCATTCATCTGCGACCAATGGGCTCGTCGTTCAAGAGCATTTTTCGCGGGCGATTGCGGTGGGGGCGCGGGCAGTATTTCATGGGGACGCACTGGCTGTACGCGGTGGCCATCGCGGGCTATCGGATGCTGGAGAGGCCGTTTGTCTTGGGCGGGCTCTGTATCTTCTTAGGCTACGTCGGTGCTTGGCTTCGTCGCATGAACCGCTATGACGATGCCGAATTCCGGCGGTACTTGCAGCAGTGGCAGCTTGCGCGGCTGAATCCGCTTCGATGACGACGAATCTAGATAGTCCTTTGCTCACGGAGTCCGAAGTGTCCGATGCCATCGACCTTCTTGGGATGCCGGTTCATCCCGTCGATTTTGAACAGGCGGTGGCCATCCTTCTCAACCTCGCACGCGGCAAGAATACAACCTATGCGGTCACAGCCAACGTCGATCACATGGTACGATTTTCGCGCGATCACGAGATCAGACCGCTATACGAGCAGGCGGATCTGGTTGTCGCCGACGGCATGCCGCTGATTTGGGCCTCAAAAATGCTGGGCACGCGATTGCCCGAGCGTGTCGCCGGGTCGGATCTCTTTCCCCGTCTTTGTCAAGAGGCGGCGAAGCACGACTTGTCTGTGTTTCTACTGGGCGGTGCCCCGGGGACGGCCGACGAAGCCGCTCGGGTCTTGACGGAGCGCCACGCTGGTTTGCGGGTGGCAGGTACTTACTGTCCGGATTACGGCTTTGAAAACGATGCTGCCGAATGTCGCCGAATCGTGGAGTCGATCAGGCAGTCGAATCCGGACATCGTGTTTGTCGGTCTTGGGTCACCCAAGCAGGAGCGGTGGATAGTCGCAAACCGCGAGGCGTGTGGTGCGGGACTCTGCATCGGTGTGGGTATCAGTTTTAGTTTTGTTTGCGGGGATGTCGTTCGCGCGCCGCGGTGGATGCAGCGCGCCGGACTCGAATGGCTTCATCGCCTCCGTCAGGAGCCGCGTCGACTTGCGATGCGTTACCTCTGGGACGATGTTGGTTTTTTTTGGCTGGTGGCGAAGGCACTGGGCGCACGGACATGGAAGCGCGTGTTCGCGGCCGGGAACCTGCACGGACCCGACGAATGAGGTGTGTCCGACTCCCGTAAGAGGTTTTCATGGTCAAAGAGAAAGAGATAAATCACACGGATCAAATGGTGGCCGGCGCAAGGCCGGATGCACGCGAATTCGTTGTTGACGCGTCGCGGGGTGAACACAGTGCAACGGGTTCTGCGCGAACCGAACGTGACGCCCAGAACTGGATTGGTCTTGATCGAGATTCGAGCCGCGCGCGCATTCGGTTGATCATCACCAGCTATGATAGCATCATCGTTCGAACCTATTGCCGCATCCGCTTCGTCATCCTGAATTTGCGTTTTCTAGAGGAACTGGATCAGTACATTCCCCGCCATGGCGCTGTCGTCGACTTTGGCTGCGGCTTCGGGCTGTTTTCTCTTTACTTCGCGTCCACGGCGCGGGGGCGAAGAATCACCGGCGTGGATTTGAACGAAGCGCGGGTCAAGGCCGCACAGCTTTCCGCGAAGCGCCTATCGCTGTCCAACGCGTCCTACACGGCCGGCAACGCAACAGATTATCTGGTACCCAACGGCCTGAACTGTGTGTATATGCTCGACCTGCTTCATCACATTCCGCAGGAGTCCGTGGCGCCGCTGCTGCAAAGAATCTACGATGCCCTGCTGCCGGACGGCATCCTGCTGATCAAGGATGTCGATACCGTACCCGCATACAAGCGACTGTTTACTCTTGCGTTGGATCGCGTCATGGTAGGTCTCGAACCCATCCATTACTGGCCTTCCCGGGAACTGATTTCGCTGCTGGAAAGTCTCGGATTTGAAGTGTATTCACACGAAATGCGCGACATTCTGCCGTATGCGCATCGGCTGTATATTTGTCGGAAGCGTTAGCAAGGATCGGCATTGGCTTACCCGGTGAAATCCATCTGGCTCAGCATTGCCTTGGTGAGTGTCATCCTGGTCACGACGGCGGTGCGTGTGGCGCCGTTGGCCGAGGGAGGTGATCGGCTCCGGCGGCAGTGCGTTTCCGAAGACGGTTACCTGATGCTGACGATTGCCCGCAACATTGCGCTGGGCAACGGGTTTTCCATATCCGATGGTGAGATACGATCGAACGGTGTACAGCCGCTGGCGGCACTCATTTATGCGTTGTGTTTCGTCGTCGTCGGGGGCGACAGACTCGCCGGGTTGTACCCTGTCGTGGGCCTGCAGATTGTCCTCAGCATAATGACCGCGTTCATGCTGTTCCACGCCATGGGTAAGTATTTTTATCGAGGCCCGCATTCGCAACTCGTGGCCATCCTCGCCGCCGTGGCGTGGTATGTGAGCCCGACGACTGTGATGCAAACACAGAACAGTCTGGAGACGGGGCTGTGCGCGTTGCTCATCTTGTGCGCCATCACGCTATATGACGTGCTAGCGCCACGATTGCGGCGCACGTTACATCCGGGATGGTGCATCGCTTTCGGTGTGATGCTCGGCGTCACTTTTCTGGGACGTAATGATGCGTGTCTGCTCATCGCGGTGCTGCTTGGCGTGCATCTCGCTCTCGGCTTTCGGAACGGTTCGTTAGGGCGCGCCGTTCGCCAGAGCTTCATCATCGGAGGCGCGAGCGTTTTCACGGCCCTGCCATGGCTGTGTTTCAACGTGTCGCGGTTCGGGCACATCGTTCCGGTGA
>JADFIX010000732.1 GCA_022566435.1 Planctomycetota bacterium | reverse complement strand
GCAGCGATTCGCAGGCGTGGGAACGGGAGTACACCCAGAACGTCCACGCGGAAACGCTAGCGGCGCCCATGGTCAGACGTACCGGGTTGGATTCCGCCGGGCGATTTGAGGCCGATCATCCGGTCGTCAAAGACGAGTTCGACGCCGACCGGTGGTCCGACTCGTATTGGTTCGACGAAGATCGCGACATGGCGGAGGTGCGGTGATGGGTCCATCGAGTTTGACGGATCGGGACCTGCGCCAGCGCGCTATCGTGCCTCCCCATCGGCTGGCCGACTGCCGGGCAACGGTTGTCGGCGTGGGGGCGATCGGCCGTCAGGTGGCTTTGCAACTGGCGGCGATGGGCGTTCCCCAACTCCAGCTCATCGACTTTGACGTCGTGGAAGCGGTGAACCTGGCGTGCCAGGGATATTTCGAGGATGACGTGGGGAGAACGAAGGTCGAGGCGACGGCCGAACAGTGCCATCGGCTCAGCGGCCGGTTGAACATCGAGACCGTCGCCTCAAGGTTTCGGCGCAGCGGGCCGGTCGGGAACGTCTTGCTCTGCTGCGTCGATTCGATCGACACCCGCCGGCTGATCTGGCAGGCGGTGAAGGACCGTGTACGGTTCTTCTCCGACGGCCGGATGAGCGCCGAGGTCTTGCGTGTGTTGACCGTATCGGACGAGGCATCCCGGCGGCACTATCCGACGACGCTGTTCGATGCCGGGCAGGCATACGAAGGCGCCTGCACCGCCCGCAGCACGATCTACTGTGCGAATGTCGCGGCCGGCTTGATGCTGGCCCAGTTCACGCGTTGGCTGCGCGGACTGCCGCTTGATCGTGACATCTCGCTGAACTTGCTGGCGAGCGAAATGGTCGTCGGCTGAACTGCGTGACTTACACGGTTGCGGCAGTCAGCTATCTCACCCTGAACTGAATTGTTGACACGGCTCGCGCTGCGCGCGGGCTGTTTGCTCTTGTTGTATTGCTTTCTCTTTTCTCGGAGATGCCTATGACCATTGCAGTGGAAACCACGGCCGAACCTTCAGCGGCCAGCGGCGAATCACACGCGTTGCAGGTCGCCGTCCTTGTGGTTGTCGAAGGAACCAACGACATAGAGTTTCTGCGCCGGATCAGCCGGATCAGCCGGGTTAGCCGCGAGGACAATTCGGAGATGCCGGACCTTGTCCAGTTGGAAGACGACGGGCGCTTGATCTTCTTGCCTATTGGCGGCAGCGATCATCGACTCTGGTCGCACCGCTTGGCACCGCTGGGAATTGCCGAGTTTCATCTGTACGATCGGGACGTATCGCCGCTGACACAAGAGCATCGGGCCGCCGTGGATGCCGTCAATGGTCGTCAAGGCTGCATCGCTGCGCTGACCGGCTTTCGGCAACTGGAAAACTACCTGCACCCGCAGGCGATCTATGCGGCCCGCCAGATCGAAGTGGAGTTCGGCGGCGAGGATGACCTGCCTGAACTTGTCGCCCGCCGCAACGTCGACACGGAGGGCAACGGGTGTCGCTGGCTCGACATTCCGCCGAGAAAGCGACGGCAGATGAAACACCGCGCCAAACGCTGGCTCAACACCGAAGCTGCTGACCAGATGACGGCCGCGCTACTGGATGAACAAGATCCGAGTGGCGACGTACGGTCCTGGATAGAAGCCATTGGTTGGCTGATCAACGAAGGCGGCTGACGCCACCTTCGTGTAAGGCGGCTTATTTCAACTTTCAACCAACGCAACAAAGGAGCCGTTATGGCCGGACTCACCGTCACTGAAAAATCCCATTGAAAAGACCGCATCGCCCGCCGCATCGACAAACGGATCGAAGCAATTTGGGCGGAAGAGCCGCACCTGGAAGACCGCATTAGGCGAGAAGCCCGCCAGCAGGCGCTGGAATCACTCGGATTGGCCGACCAGCAAGCTGAATTGGATGAGATCGAGAAGCAGAAAGACGCCCTCGAAAAGCGTGAACAACACATCCAACGAGCGATGCTCGCACAAGTGCGGGGCGTAGCGGTCGATCAAGTCGACGACTACCACTCGTATCGTTACGACAACGAAGTGGAGAGCGCAGTCGAGCGGCGCAAAGCGGTCCACGAAGAAGAACTGCTGGCGCAAAGCGAGCGCGGCCAGCAGATTCTCCAGTTCCAGCGCGAGCAAGAGGATTTGTTGGACACTGTCTGGCTGGCATGCTCGGTGAAGTAGATCAAGGATCTGTGGAGCCGCGTCGCGGAGTTGCTGAGCGACCAGCCCACTCCGCTTCAGCAACAGGCCCTGGAGATCGAACCGCTCAGCGATAACTAACTCGTTTGTTTCCGTCTGTATCTCCGCTTCTCTGTTTCCAAGCTGACAAAAAGGAGAGCAAAATTGATTACGATCACGCGGCTGTTGGTCCGCCAACTTCAAACCGTATTCCGTCGTGCGCTGAACATTTACGCGCGTGGCCCCGGCCCGTCCATCACTTTTCAGGCAGGACCGGTTGGCCTGTCTGTTCGCGCTCGTACGCACGATGCTGCGGTCGAATATCATGTCCCTGGCTCCCACGACAACGGGGAGATCGTTGCACCTTTCGAGATGCTGAATGACTGCAAGGGGCCGAAGCAGGACGAGGTTCAGCTCGAAACCACAGGGGGTGGTCAAGTGATCGCCGGTTGGAACGACGGGGTTCCGCGAGTCGTGCAACACGATCCGCCGCCGCATCGGGACGATGGAGAGTTTCCAGTCATTCCTGAACAGATGACGGAGAATCCGGGCAGCCTTCTGACGGCGATGCACCATGCCATGGAAATCGCCGATCCAGACGCCGTGCGTTACTCTCTTAATCACATCCAGCTTGACGGTGCCAAGGGGAGACTCGTTGCTACGGACGGTCGGCAGGTGCTCGTGCAATCTGGGTTCGCGTTTCCGTGGGACGATCAAGTGCTCGTTCCGCGCAAGACGGTTTTTGGCTGCAAGGAGTTACCCGGCAATGAGCCCGTTTCGATCGGCAGGTCAGAGGACTGGGCGACGATTCGCGTTGGCCCCTGGACTTTTCACCTGCTGATCGAGAAAGAGGGGCGTTACCCGGCCGTCGATGATCACATTCAAAAACCGGAGAACGCAGTCGCTGGTTTCGAGCTAGGCGATGGTGACGCGGAGT
>JADFIX010000010.1:9353-14998 GCA_022566435.1 Planctomycetota bacterium | reverse complement strand
GCAGCGCGACGATATGTGCATCGTCTGTCTGCAACGTTCCAAGTGAGTTGATTCGTGGCGATCGATACGACATCCATCCTTGGCGAATCGGGCATCATCGCGAAGCGAATCCGGTGCATCAGAAACAGCGCCGACTTGTAGCTCAGCCCCGTGTGCCGTTCAATCTCTTTCGCAGCCACGCCTTTCTTGGACGTACAGGCCCGCCAGAAAGCGTGGCACCAGTGACACATTGGAATGCGGCTTTCCTCTAGCACGGTGCCGATCCGGACCGTGAACTGTCGGTTGCAGGCCCGACAACGCCACAAGAATCGCTTGTTGCGCTCGCCGGTCTTGCGGTCGACCATCTTGTAAACGTTGTCGGAATCACAGTGCGGACAGGTTGGATTGTCGCCCCAGCGCCGGGCCTCCATGAAGTCCACCGCTGCTGCTTCCTCCGAACACGCAAGCGGGATACGGCTTACAACTTGCGATTTGTGCTGTCCGACTTTACGCTGGTTTTTGGCCATTACTGCGACTTCCTTGCTTCCTTCTAACATGATACATTACGCAATTGGTTGCGTCAAGCCGGTCCCCTTCGGGGCGAACAACGACCGCGCGACCGCCGATAATCTTCCGACCGCGATAACCCATGACGCCGCACTCCCCTTCCGATAGACCATGGTGCTTTTGGAGGCAGTCTAAACATGTCCGGCTGGGGCGTGATGACATGGTTGGCGGTAAGCGCTGTGGGGCCCCTGACCTTCCTGGCGGTGATTTCTCATCGATTGGCGGACTGCGCCGTCGGACTGGAACAATTCGAGGAAAACCAGCGAAAGTCGCGAAAACAGAACACCGGAGCGGATCAGAAGAATATCGACAAGGAACCGGTATCCGGTCCCAACCCCCCGACACCGCCGGCGGGCCAAGAAGGTCGTGATGCTGAGAAAGTTGACCAACCGACCGCGTAAATTACGATATAAGGGTAGTATCTGGTACGCTGAGACGGTCGGTTCTTCGCTCGACGAAGAGCGGCCTCCGCAGCCGTAACGGATTAGGGCTGTCACCAGCAAAGGACCTGCGATGGCGACTCCGCCAAATCAATACTATCAACTGCGTTGGGTCCACGCATCGGTCTGCCTGGCCAGCTTTGTCGGCGGTTTGGTGCTGATCGGGCTGGGCTGTGTCGCCGTGGATGCGCAGCTAAAGACGCTGATGATCGTCGCCGGCGCATTCTTGCTGCTGGTGGCGACCATGTTTTTCACGGCGATGCCGATGTTGCTTCGAATGGAAGCCACATTTGCCAGACAGCTAAGCGAATTGCGAGAGTTGCGGCAAAGCTTGGCGAAGCAGAGCGACCGTCTCGACGTGATTGCCGTAAACACGGCATTGTCCGACGCGGCCAAGTCGCTTTCGCACCGACAGCAGGAACTGGATGCTCTGACCTCTGCGATTCGCGAAGAAATCCATCACGGACGTTGGGAATCGTCAAACAATCTTGTGCACGAGTTGGAGCGCCGCTTCGGTGCAAGCGAACAGGCCGCCGCGATTCGTGAAGAATTGGATACCGCGCGTGGCGATGCGATCCACGAAAAGCTATCGGAAGCGATCGAGAAGATTGAGAATTTCTTCAGACCGCACGATTGGGAAAAGGCCCAAATCGAGATCGACCGACTTCATCATGCACTCCCCGATAATGCGCGAGTGGCCGGCCTGATCGATCGAATGAAGATTCTCAAGGAGCAGCACAAGCAGGAATTGATGCAGGCCTGGGAGGAAGCGACAAAGCGAAGTGACACCGATCACGCGATCGAAATCCTTCGCGAGTTGGATCAGTATCTTTCCCCGGCGGAAGCCCACGCGCTTCAAAGTTCCGCGCGTCATGTTTTTAAGGAAAAGCTCTTGCAGCTTGGCATTCAATTCCGTTTTGCGGTAAACGAAAAGCGTTGGGCGGACGCCGTCTCGACGGGGTTGGTTCTCGTACGCGATTTTCCCAACGCCCGGATGACAAACGAAGTGCGCGAGGCACTAGATACGCTCCGAGAACGTGCCCGACAGCAAGGCATGGTCGTCCCCGAACCGGCCAATAACTAGCTGGAATTTCCACACCCATCCGCCCAAGCCATCCACATGGAGCCCACCCTGTCGTGGCGAACCTCGCGTGAATCGGGCGAGGGCAACGAAACGTTATCGGTCCTCCGGTAGTCACACGAAATCGCGGCAAACGCGGTGGTAATCGCGGTTTTCGTAACTGCTCCAGACGGCGAGTGCAGGTTCCGATAAGCCTGCATGTTCGGACTTCACTGCGCGCCCAATTCCACCGGACGACCGGGCAACAGTTTTTGTACGTGAACGGACAATGACGGAAACCACACATCCAACAGTAAGGGAAAACGTTCGACCTGCGTATCGGCACAGCTTCGTTGCGTCGCTGCTGAGCCTCCAAGTCAAGGCCACCACGTTGGTCGTGGCGCTCACGCTCTCCGTGACCGCGGTCTCATCCAGCTACCTGCTACGTTCGAGTCTCGAACTTGCACGACAAGACCATGAACAGAGTCTCACCAGTCTCGCAGGCATGCTCGCGCGGGCGGCCGCGGGGCCATTAGCCCGTGGTGACTCGGCCAGCCTCCATACCCTGGTGGAAGACGTGGTGGATGGACGTCCGCTCTTGTACGCGATCTTCACCGACCCCAATGGAGAAGAGCTAGCGGCGGCGGTCGACGGCACAAGTATCGACATCGAGCGATTACGCAGCACACTCTCGATCGACGCCATCACCGGTCGACCGGTTTATCGACGCTTGGCACGCAACGGACCGGACTACCTGGACGTGCGCTATCCGATACAAGTGGATCTCGATTCCACCACCACATCCGAAACGGGGGAGAAGTCTCTTCTCGGGTACGTGCAGTTAGGCACACAGGGGAATATCTGGCATCATTGGATGTCCAACAAACTGGATCTTCTCATCGGTATCGGTGTGTTGGCCGTTGGATTCGCCATTCCTCTGGGGTTTCTTTTGGTTCGTCGAATCATTTCGCCCCTCGAGGGAATAAGTACGGCGATGCATCGGTTCTCGTTGGGGCACTTGGATGTGCGCAGCCCCGTTCGCCGCCGCGACGAGATCGGCCATTTGGCTTTGGCCTTCAATCTCATGGCGGATCAACACGAACGAACCCACGAGCGCATCATCAAGCTCAATACCGACCTCGAGATGCGCGTGACGCAGCGAACCGAGCAACTCCGCGAGCTGGCGGCGCGCGATCCTGTGACCGGTCTCTACAACCGTAGACACTTCAAGGAAATGCTCGAACGTAGCTTCTCCGAAGCCATCCGCTACGACAAAGACCTGTCATGCATCATGATTGACCTCGACGACTTCAAGGCAATCAATGACACATACGGACACCATACCGGTGACGAAGTCATCAGCCTCGCGGCGACGACCATCACGGGTGAACTCCGCACCGCGGACAATTCCGCCCGTTTCGGCGGCGACGAATTCGTCATCCTCCTTCCTCACACGGACGAAGGGCGGGCGTTGGTCCTTGCGGAACGAATCGGTCAGAGTTTTACCGAGGCTTTGGCCTCACTGCTCCCCCAAGTCAACACCGGGCTCAGCATGGGGATTGCGAGCCTGGAATCGACGCAGGTGGTGGACGCGGAGGCGCTCGTGCAGGCCGCCGATCGCGCCCTCTACCAGGCCAAAGCGGAGGGAAAAAGTCGCATCAGCGTGGCGGGCGCCGGCCGGAAGGTCGGCTAATCGCGCTTTTCTTACCCCGCCTCTCGTCGATAATTGTCGCTCAACTCCGAATTATAGAGCAGATAGAGCTTTCTAATCGCCAGGGTGAGCTTTGTGCGGTAAGTTCTAGTAGGGCGCCTCTGCGGCGTTCACTCGGTATGTGTTCGCCTCACCAGGGCGATTCCAAGGAGACGGACCCCATGTGGGCTACATTTGGCCAGTACCTAGGCGGAAAGGTCGTGACGGCGGTATTGGTGGTGGCTGTCGCCGGTGCCGGAATCTGGTTTTGGAAACACCCGGAGCACCTGGAATCCATTTGGCAGATCATCAAATTCGCCTTGGCTTGGATCGGCTTCGTGCTGGTTCTCCCCTGGGCGACCTTCTTTGTCACGTCGTGGGTCGTTTCGAAGGATTCCAACGCCGCCGCCGCTCTGATGCTGGTGGGCTATGCGGTGCTGGACGCGGTGGTGGCGTTCTGGCTGATTGGAGGCGTTTCGGGGCACTTTGCACTAACATGGGTCGTGCTTCTGCTTGGTTTCCTTTCCGCAGGAATCTATAATTTCAAGGTTTGCGAATACCAGGCAGAAACGGCCCTAGACCGATAACCGCCTGACCCGCGCGATGGAGTCGTCGGAAATGCCGATTTTGAATCCGGGCGACCGGATCAACAATTACCTGCTCGAAAAACAAGTGGGCGCTGGCAGCTTTGGAGAAGTCTGGCGGGCACGGCACCATGTGTTCGGAGACATCGTCGCCATCAAGATCCCGACGGATACCCAATATGTGCGAAACCTGCAGCGCGAAGGTGTCGCGATTCATGGGCTTAAGCACCCTAACGTCGTCCGGGCGATCGATTTGGACCCCTACGGCGACCCGCCGTATCTGATCATGGAATTCGTGGACGGCCCGTCGCTCCGTGAAGCGATCGATCAATACGGCCGCAAGTTTCCCGTCGATGCCGCAATTGCCATCGCGTGTGGCGTCCTATGTGCGCTGAAGGTGTCGCATGAGAACGGTCTGATTCACCGCGACGTAAAACCCGCGAACATCCTGCTCGCGCATCCGATAGAGAAACTGGCATCGATCGAATCGGAGGCGGTCAAGGTGACGGATTTCGGCCTGGGCCGAGTCGGTGGCGATACGGCGCAGACGATTATGCAGAGCGGCAGCATGTTGACCGAAGAGGGTCGAAGCGTGGCCGGCACGCTGGCGTACATGGCACCGGAACAAAAGGCGGGTCTCGACCTCGATGGTCGGTGCGATCTCTACGCATGCGGTATCATGCTGTTCGAAATGCTGGTCGGCGAACGACCGCAAGGGACGGATATGCCCAGCTCGTTTCGGCGGGACGTGCCGGGGTTCCTCGATGAGGCGTACCGCGGTGCCTACACGCGGCTGGAGCGACGGTTTGCGTCGGCAGAGATGATGCTGAAGGCGTTGGAATTCGAGACCGCCGGCCCGTCACCCTCCCCGCCGCCGCCGTCACCGGGTTGGCGTCCGCCGGGCGCGGCTCCGCGTTGCTCAAAATGCGCAAAAGCTCTGCATCGCGACGATCAGTTTTGTATCCATTGCGGACATCAACAAGTGGCTTCGGTGCCGCGTTGTGCGTCCTGCCATGAAGTCGTCCATGCGAGCGACCGTTTTTGCATCTTTTGCGGAAATGATCTGCGGGTGATGAAGACGTGACATCAGGAGACCATCATGCCCATTGAACCGTTGGTCGTCGTGCTGGTTCTCGTCCTCGGTTGTGCAGCCTTCTTTCTGTGGGTGCTCTACTGCCTGGGTTGGGTCGTGGGTAAGGCCGGCGGCGGTTTCCTTCGCTTGTTCGGCGCCGGACGCCGATTCCAGTCGTTTCAAGATAAGGGGCAAGCGCGAGTCTGCACCAACGAACGGTGTCGCAAGCTGGAATACCGGGATGGTCGATACT
>JADFIX010000010.1:1680-9343 GCA_022566435.1 Planctomycetota bacterium | reverse complement strand
CGGTGCGCCTCTTCAGCCGCAACGAAACTCAGTGGATATGTGTACCTAAATGACAGCCAACGCATCCAAGGCACTGCATTTCGAAACGGAATTCCTCTCCGGCGTCGGGGCCAACCTCGAAGCGGCCAAAGGAAAACACCTGACGGGATCGCAGTGGGAGCGGACCGAACATGACGACGACCCCCGTATGCGATCACTGATGGCCACCCACCACAACTACGACCGCGAGCTGCTGAAATCGATGCCCACCAATCGCCGGATCGCCATCCATGGATACGAGCGACGGTGGCTCTTCCTGAAGCGCAAGACTGGCATCGCGATCGCCTCGGTGCTGTCGCCGCTTAGTCATTACGCCAAATCCGCGGAATCCGACGGCCCACCCATCGACCTTGGTGAATTGACGGAACATGTTCGGGAATTGACGTCGGACAAAGGCGTCCGGCACGTCGTCGGTATTTGCAGTCCCACGGGCTTTACAGACGAGGCGAGAAACGCCGCACTAAGCTCGACCAGCGCGCAAATCGTACTCGTCGAACCCGACGGGCACGGCGGCTGGCGGGCGACGGCCGCCGGTGAAGGCGTCGATCCGCGTGTCCTGGCGATGTTCGATCCGGAGGGCGTCAGCCAGAAGGTTCAGCGCGTTCAGGACATCATCGAACAGCACAGTGCCGACTTGCTGACCGGCGGATTGTCGGTATCGTCGGTCGTCGAAAAGACCCATCTGCCCGTCGAAGTCGTCAAAGAGGGTTTCCGCCAAATCGCCAAGGCGGATCCGGAGTTGCGCATCACGAAGAAGGCGAACGACGTGCTGATGTACCGTGGCGCCGCGACGCGCCATCAGGAGAAACAATCGATGAATGTCATCGACAAGATCAAGAGCCTCTTCGCCGGCGACGGCGACGAAAGCGACAAGATCAACGTGCTGGCCGAACGTCGCGCTGCCCTGGCGCAACGTCGCGACCGCATCTACGAAGACATCGGCAAACTCGAGCAAAAAGACGCGCAGCTTGTTGAAGAGGGCAAGGCTGCCAAGGCAGCCAAGTCTCAAATACCCCTCCGTCGCCTCGCTTCGCAGCTCCTGCAACTTCGCAAGGATATAGGCCGGCAGAACACCTCGGCGGCCATGCTCAACAAGCAGATTAACATCATTAGTACGGACATTCACAACTTGACCTTGATCCAGCAGGGCGAAATGGCCCAGCTTCCGGATACGACCGAGCTCACCGAGCACGCCGTGGAAGCGGAGGAGATGCTCGAAACGCTCAACGCCGACGCCGACATGGTGGACAGTCTGGAGACCGGCATGGAGCAATCGCTGACCAGTGAGGAAGAGCTGGCGATCATGCAGGAATTCGAGGGCGCGGAGGAGCAACCATCGACGGTCGAGCGCGCGGCACCGACGCCGGAAGGATCGAGCACTCCCGCGGCGACGGAGCGAATCGGCGAAACGCCGCCACCGGTCGCAGATGGCAAGCTGAATGAAAGCGGCGAAAAGTCGCGTCCCGCCGATCCGGAGGCGATTTAATAAGATGGGTTTTCTCGAATGGCTAACCAAGAGAAAGAAGCCGCTGTCTCAGATGACCCGGTCGGAGCTGCGCCGCCAGGAATTGCTGCTGGAAAAAGATCGCACGCAAATGCTGAACAAGATCAGTAAGCTGGGCAAGGACAAGGAGACGCTCTTCGAGCGCGGTACGAAAGAAAAGACGCCCGAGATCAGACGGGCCCTCGCGCAGGAGTTCGAGCTGCGCACCACCGAACAGCTCATGATCGCCCGGCAGCTTAACATACGCAGCAAGGAGATGATGACCGTCTCTCGCCTGCGCATGCTGCGGGAAAACCCCGATCGGGCGGGGAGCCGCGGCAAGATCGGGCTGGTCAGTGAAACGGACATGCTCCGCCTCGGGAAACTGATCGAGACGGACGCCGTCCGAAGTGAGGTCTATCAAGAACGACTCGATGAGATTCTGAAAATCGGCTCGGAAATCGACGAAGGGGCGGCCGGCCTGAGCGACGCCGGTCAGACCGTCCTGAATGTATGGGAAAAAATGGACAACGGGGCCATTACCGATCAGAGCGAAGCGTTTGAGGAAGCCGACCGAAGCGTGCGCGAACGCCACGCGGCGCCGGAGGCGTAAGGACGGCGACTGCGAACAAGGCGGAGTGGTGAGACCATCATGAGTGCATACGGAAACACGTTGCGTCGAAGCGTCGCCGACCGGCAGGTCGCCGGCGTGTGCGGCGGGCTTGGTGAATACTTCGGCATCGACACGACCGCGGTGCGCGTAGCCTATGTGCTGTTGTCGATCATCTCCGCCGCGTTTCCCGGCCTGCTGGTCTACTTCGTCCTTTGGCTTCTGATTCCCGAGCGGGAGTATTATTGACGCGGTGATTCTGACGTGCCTCGTCGCTCGGCTTGGGGACCGGCCGTCGCGGTTGGCCGCACTGTACCGACAACGAAAGTGAAACCTCATGGGTCTTTTCAAGTCTGCGGAAGAGCGTCGCATCGAGCGGGATATCAAGATTCGTCAGGGTATTCGGCGGATCGAGAAATCTATTCGCGAGCAGGGCAAGTTTCAGGACGAATTCATCAAGAACGCCCAGCATGCCAAGAAAATCGGCGACAACCAGCAGTATACGTTCATCCGCAACTCGCTCAAGAAGACGGCGTCCATTCGCAAGATGCTCGAACGGCAACTCCTGTCGGTCAAGAACGCCCTGCTGATCAAGCGGCAGGCGGAGGCGTCGGCGGACTTCGCACAGGCCATGGGCATGATGGCCTCTGAAATCGGCAAGCTCTTCGGCGAGACCGATCTGGTCCAAACCCAAGCCGACTGGGAGAAGGCCATGGTGCAGTCGCAAACCATGGAAGAGCGAATGGATATGTTCCTCGATACGATAGAGGACGTGGCCGCATCGGACATGGAATCGGGCAAAGCGAGCGAGGCGGTCTCGGACGAGGAAATCGACCGGCTGATCGACGCCGAGACGGAGGCGGAACACAATCGCGAGCTGGACAAACTCGCCGGTCTTCGTGCGGAATTGAGTGCGTTGAAGGGAGAAGGGGAGAAGCAGAAGTGATGGAGGAAGCGACAGAGCGACGAAGCGACGAAGGGTCGATGTCAGTACCGCGAGCGTAAGCGACCGGTCCAATACGGTAGGGTTGGCACTGCCCACCGAAGAAGGTAATCGTCGAAACACACGACGAAGAGCAATGAAAACACCATGACGATTTCCAAGACTAAACGTTGGGTGCTGCTCGCGAGTAGTTGTGTTCTTGTACCATTGCTTGGTGCCCAGACGCCCGATGAACGAAGCACAAAGCCAACGGTCGTGTATATCGTGCGGCATGCGGAGAAAACCGGCGAGACACCTGACGCGGATTTGTCGCCCGAGGGGAAAACGCGGGTCGAAGTTCTGAGCTGGATGCTGCGCGACATCGCGCTCGACGCGGTGTACAGTACCGACGCCCCGCGAACTCTTCACACCGTCGAACCGATCGCCAAGGAAAAGGGGCTGTCCGTCGAATCTTACGTACCGAGGCCGGGGAAACTCGCCGAGACCATCCGGCGTAAACATCGGGGGCAGACGCTCTTGGTAAGCGGCCATTCGAACACGATACCGGAGCTGTTGAAGTCGCTCGGCGTGCCTATCGAAGACAAAATCCTCCCCGGCTACGACGATTTGTTTATTGTCACGCTGGCCGGCCCGGCCGGGGATACCAAAGCCGCGACGCTTCAGCGATTGCATTATCCGGGGAGGCGTTAGCGGATACATTGGTGGGCGGTGCCATGATACGAAATATGGCTAAAGGCAAACGAACATGCAATCATCAGAATTCAAATCCGTGTACCGTGCAGAACCGTTCAGACCATTCGTCGTCAATCTGGCGGACGGACGGAACATTCCGGTCGAACATCCGGAATTCATGGCCGTGTCGCCCACGGGACGCAGCGCTGTCATCTACGGAGAGGACGGCTCGTTCGAAATCGTCGACGTCATGCTGGTGACCAACATTACCGTTGGGAAAGGCAAGGCGAATGCTAGAGCCAGGAAAAGATGCTGAATCGGTGGATCGCTTATAGAGGAACGGCGGGTGGAACCCGCCCTACAGAATATGGCTGTTTCTTTTTCCACATTTGATCGGCTGAAAAGCAAGGGCGTCGCGGCCTACCAGAAGGGCGACTACCTGACAGCTAAAACGTATCTGATCGAGGCGGCCGAAAGCTTGATCGAATTGGCGGAAGCCACGAAGTCGCCCGAGGTCCAGCGTCAGCACGAAGAGATCGCGGCCGAGCTGATCGACCTGGCCAAAGACTGCGACCATCTGCACAAGTCGCCCAAAGACGCCCGCCGACGGCAGCGCGAGAAGGAAGACGACTCCGGGGCAAGTGCCTCCGACTGGATCGTCAAGGACAAGCCGACCATCGGCTTCGACGACATCGCCGGGCTGGACGACGTGAAAGAAGAGATCCGCCTCAAGATGATCTACCCCTTCGCCCATCCCGAACTGGCGAAAAAATACGGCATCAGCACCGGCGGCGGCCTACTTCTCTACGGCCCCCCCGGTACCGGCAAGACGATGATCGCCAGGGCGGTCGCCCGCGAAATCGACGCCGCATTCTTCCTGGTAAGCCCCGCGCAGATGATGAGCAAATGGGTCGGCGAGGCGGAGCAGAACGTCCAGAAACTCTTCGAGGCGGCCAAGGCGGAAGATGCGTCGGTCATCTTCCTCGACGAAACCGAGGCCCTGGTGCCCAAGCGAAAAAGCGGCGGCTCGACGGTCATGCAACGTGTCGTGCCGCAGATTCTGCAGGAGCTCGAAGGATTCGATCGTAACAGCGACCGGGCGCTTCTGTTTATCGGGGCGACGAACCGGCCCTGGATGCTCGATGAAGCTATGCTTCGCCCGGGCCGGTTGGACTCGAAAGTCTACGTGCCCCTGCCCGACGCCGTCGCTCGCATGCGATTGCTGGAAATCTACTTTGAAGACCGCCCCTTGGCCGACGACGTGGATTTCGGCGATCTTTGTGACAAATTAGACGGCTACAGCGGGGCGGATATCGCAAATATTGCCCTACAGTCGGCACAATTACCCTTTATGGAGGCCATCGCCGGCAAGGAGGCCAGGGCGATTTCCTACAAGGATGTACTGGCCGTGATTCAGAGTACGCCGCCGTCGGTGAAACAGTCTGATTTGGTCCGTTACGAGAAGTTCTTCCAAGGGCGAGACTAGAATCGGCAGGCGGCTGAAATAACGCTGTTTGAGGTACGACATGATTGCCGGCAAGTTTGATCCACAACGATTCTTCGACGGGGCGGATAACATCGCGCTCAACGTATCCGCGTCCGAGGTGTTTGGTCTGCTGACACGAACCCTGGACTTACCCGGTTTTTGGGCGGCGCTGATCACCCGGACGGCCGGCGACCAGATCGTGGTCCAGCCCGGGGCGAACATACCCCGCGCCGGAGCCGAAGACATCATGTTCGTCCGGGTGTCTCCGGTGGATGTTTCGATCGAGACCGAAGGGCTCGTCTCGCGAGATCACTTTCAAGGCAACGCCGCGGTCGACGTGAAGGTAAGCGTCGTCCCCGAAGCGGGTGATCTTCAATCGTTCCAAAAGCACGTACTCGGAAGCCATCGTGTCGTGCAAACGAAGGCCATCGCGAGATACCTGGAACCGACCGTGCGGGCAGCGCTGATGGAAGTCGCGGCGAAACTCGATGGGAAGGAACTCGTCGGCCCCGATGCCCTCGACCAATTGGCGACCGCGGTGGCCGACGCTCTGAAAGCGCCGTGTTTTTCCGGCGGGCTCCGCGCGGAGAGTCGACCGGTCGTCCGAATCGATTCGGCCTCCCTTCGCGGTCTGCAAAAGACCCAGCAAGAGACCGCCCGCCGTCGGGCCGAGCACGACACCTCTTTAAGTCTCAAAAAGGCGATCGAGCGAGCCCAGGGCGAACATCTGGACCATCTGGCCGAGATGCTCGATCGTTTGAGTTCACTGGCCACCGCATCGCCTGACGTCGATCTGCCCGTTCTATTGCAGACCTTTACGGAACAGCAGAGAGGTGAGCTTTACGAGGCTCTTTTTGCGACGGACGCCGCCGTAACGGAAACGCGCTGGATCGTGGTGGCCGTGGGGCACGAACTTCTGTTCTTCGAACCGAAAGACCCTTCGAAGGTAGCGCGCCGCGTGCCGATCGAGGGCACCGTCGGTGCGGTTCGCTCGGTACAGACCGCGGGCCATGGTGAACCGGGTGCCGTCTTGTGGCTGGGTGCGGCGACCGGAGTTTATCGACTACCGCTCGACGCGAAGCGCCCGGACCTGACGCTTTCGGTGCCGGGTGCGCCCAGCGTTCGCGGCGGGTTCAACGCCGTGGCAGCGTGCGAAGATCGGGTCTTTGCCTCCCATTCCGAACTCGGGCTCTATGAATGGCGAGTAGACAAACCCGATTCGCCGCGACGCCTACTGGAATCGATGACCAAGAGTTCGCAGACAGTTCGCGCAGTGTGCGCGACCGGCGGCCAGGTCTACTGTGCCATTGATGATCGCGTGATCTGCATGCCGATCGGTGACGGCGCGCAGATGCCGTCGCAACTCTTCACCGGTAGCGATTGTTCGATCACGTCGTTGTGCGTTTCGCCTTCGGGCGTGTTCGCCGGTAACAGTCGCGGTGATGTCTTGCGCTGGTCGGGTTCGGCCGACACCGATCCGGAAATCATCTCGCGCGGCGGCGGACGTGCCGCGGAATCGATTTGGCACCTCGCCACGCAGGGTGTGGACAGACTGATCTTCAGCGACACGTCGATCTGCATTCGCGCACAGGTGCTGGGCGACAGTTTCGTCTGCCGATATGAGGCCGGCGGTCAGACATTACGGCGCGTCGAAGCGGTCGCCGATCAAATCGTCGCGACGAACGAACTGCGCGACCGACTTTTTTGCTGGACGCCGGGTCATCCGGCGCGTCCGGCGAATACCATACCCGTATCGCGCATGTGCAGTCAGAGCATTCAAGACTTCTGTTTGGTGTAGGTTTGATTCATAGCGCTTCTGCGACCCCTAGAGGACCCTAGAGGGTCGATTGGATCGTGTGTTGGGGGTACCGTGAGCGGCGTCCCGCTTCGGCGGGACTTGCCCAGGTCTACTGTCGTTCAGTCCTTCCGGCTGCATCAGCGTACGGCGCTGAAGCTGCATAAGCTGTCACGGGGCGATGCCCTGGGCTTACATGTGGCTGCCCCGTTGGGGCGAACAACGAACGTACACGATCAACAGGAACGAACAACGAACGTACAGGAGTATAAGGGGCGAACAACGATCGTTACACGAACAACAGCGCGCGATACTATGAGCCTGGCTTCATGGAATCGGTGTGGGTCTGTTTATCGATGACAGGGTCTCTTACGTCAATTAGGCGAAAAAGCGGGAACAGCACACCGATCGCCACCCAGTGGGCGAGGAACCCGGTAATCACGCAACCAAGCGTGAAGGAAAAAGGATAGCTCGTGACCAACGTCCACCGATCTGGGAATTCCCCGCCCGCGGACGCGAGCTCAGGCCAAGATGCGTGACAGAGCAAGTAGCCGATGCCCAGCGCGACCCGGGCGAGAAAATCGCTTGGCCGGGAAAACATCAAACACAGCCCGATCAGGACCGGCAGCAAGTGT
>JADFIX010000010.1:0-1670 GCA_022566435.1 Planctomycetota bacterium | reverse complement strand
GAAAAAAGCGGGGCCAACCAAGCGGCATACAGGCCACGAAAGCGCCGATGCCCACGGCGGCGGCCACGATCAGTTGCTGCAAGCGATCTCGACGTAGCTGACGCCATAATGTCATCGGGCTGACCCAGTCGAAAAATGCCTCCCCCGCCAAACGGGGTGGGCTCGTTGGTCTGTTGTCTTCCGGTAGGGCCATTCGGGGATGGGGCCACGGAATCAAACGGCGGATCGTGAACGCCGCCTGCATGAGGAAGTTGTACGGCCCGTCGAGCCAGGCGTTGAAATGACTCACTCGTTCGTGCTTGGGCGGATAGTGACATTCTACGGGTACTTCGATCAGCGCCGCGCCGCTCCAGGCACCGCGGATCACCGATTCCGTCTCGAAGCCGTATCGCCGAGCGCGACACCGCATCACGCGCAATAGCCCCAGCGGATAAACCCGCAGTCCGCACTGGCTGTCGGGCACGCGGCGACCTGTGTTGAGCCAGATACCCAACGCGGACAGCCACCATGCGAGACGATTGGCACGCGGCAATCCCGCAAGAAGATCACTTCGCCGCCCCAGCACGAGGGCGGTGCGGTTGTCTCCGGCCACGCGGAGAAATTCGGGAATCTGTGCAGGGTCCAGCTGGCCATCCGTGTCAATCGTCACCGCGTGGGAGAACCCCTCCACCTCCGCTTTGGCAAAACCCGTTCGCATCGCCGCCGCTTTGCCGCGGTTTCTCGGATGCGTTTCTACCCAGACGGGCGTGGCGTGTTTCGCGGCTCGCCATTGGGTGAGGGCGTCGACCGTGCCGTCGGTCGAACCGTCGTTGACCACAATGATGGGGACACCGACCGCTTCGATGCGGGCAAGCACGTCGAGCAACGTACCCGCGTTGTCAAAGGTCGGGGCGATGACAACTGGAAGAAATGGGCATGAACTCTCGGTAGACTCGGGCCGCTCCACTACGGCTCACCGGCCTGGATAACCAGCTTGATTCGATTGAGAAGATCCGGGATTGCGATCCGCCCGGCGGTCTTGTTTGCCGAAGCCGTCACCAGCGCCGTGTGGCACACGGCGATCCATACGGCCCAGAAGAGCGCGGCCGGGCCGAGCGTTTGACGTTGGTTGGGCGACATCCGGATTCCTCCCTCGTTTTCTGAGTCGTTCGCACTTTCGCGGGCCCTGCGTGGCGAGCGCCATTGCTGATTGCAACCTACGGCGCGGCGACGGCCCCCTCACGGTTGCGGCTCGGTGAGTCCATTTGCAATCCAAACTGGACACGCCGCGCATCCTAGGCAAAATGCAAGTATTACGCGAGTCTCGGCAAGATGCGCAGGTGGCGCCGACGGTTGCGCCGTACGGCCGGCAGGGTCAAGAGCAGAGGCGTACACGCAGCCGAAGCTCGGGGCGCTCGCGAGGAGGGTCAGCCGCATTGTCCATACCGACACCCGATGCCGAGACTGTGGATCGCATCATCTCGATTATCCGTCGAGACCTCATGCTCGGCGCGGATGCAAAAATAGAAGTGCAGACCAAGTTATTCGGGAGCGATTTCGATATGGATTCCCTCATCGCCGTCACTTTCAACAACGGCAATCGAGAGCTTAGTCCGAATTTCTTCGCCGGCGAGCGCGGCTGTTGCCATCGCCAGGGCGGCGACCACTGATACAATATTTTTCAGATTCAT
>JADFIX010000731.1 GCA_022566435.1 Planctomycetota bacterium | reverse complement strand
TTGCCGAGTGGGGCATGCTGCTCGCAAACTCCAACATCCCCATTCGCATAAACGACGCCCACCATGCGTCCGGCTGAACAAGGGATACACTGCGAATTCGATTCAACCGTCCTCCGCTTGGCCCATTGCAACAGCGGTTCGACAATGGAGCCCTGCCGTCCCTGCTCGCGAGATGCCCAAACCCTCGCCACGTGATCATAAAGTTCCGTGTACCGCTCAATCGACGGCCCCCGAAGCAGAGGGTTTTTCGGATCGCCTCGCAGAAACGCCAGGCTATGGTGATCCATGGCAGGACACCGATCGTAAAGGTATTCCGTCAACCTTCGTAGCTCGTCCAAGTTGTCTTGGTTCGCGGTGCTGACGGCATGAATCGATAAACGGCGATCCTGCTTCTGAAGCTCAGCGAGCATGTCGTAAGTCTCCATCGCTTTCTGAAACGAGCGCTGGTTGCCCCGCAGACGATTGTGGTACTCGGGCATGCCGTCCAATGACAACTCGCAAACAAAATGCCGCAACGATTCAATTTGCAACAGCTCGCAAAGTTGCGTCTCGGTTCGCTCGGTGAAATAGCCGCTTGTCGGAACGTAAACCTCCTTGACGTGGTTGTTCTTCAAGAACAACGCCAACTCGATCATCGCATCCAGCGTATTGCCCGGATGGGCGGAGATGAAATAGGGAACGAGGTACTGCTCCTTGCCCGCCTTCTTCGATTCGGCCTTGAATTGCCCGGCGAATCGCTCGAAGCTCTTCAGGTCCGGCCGCTTCATAATGGAGAGCGTCGTCTTGTCCGTGTTTTCCGGGGCCACCTTCAGATGACCGCCGACGTGGTGCTCGGTCAGCTCGGCCATGTATTTCGGCGAAAGCTGCGCGAGGTCCATCCGCACGCCACTGGCGATCAGTACTTTGCGCACGCCCTCTTGCTCGCGAGTTTGCTTCATCACGTCAATTAAATCGTCGTGGCTGGTTTCCAGCAGCGAACAGATCGTCGGGTGGACACAGGAAAGCCGACGGCAGATGGCTTCGATCTCCGGACGCTTGCAGCGCATCTTATACATGTTCGCCGTCGGCCCGCCGAGATCACTGACCACGCCTTTGAACTCGTCGCTTTGCCCCATGGCCGCCACTTCGTTGACGATGGACTCCCGGCTCCGCGATTGAATAATCCGCCCCTGGTGCGTGGTGATCGAGCAATAGGTGCACCCGCCGAAACATCCCCGCATGATGGTCACCGAATCCTTCACGATGTCGAACGCCGGAATCGGTTCTTTGTAGCTCGGATGCGCTTTCCGCGTGTAAGGAAGATCGTAGAAGAAATCCATCGCCTGCTGCGATTCCGGCAGCGCGGGCGGGTTACAGACCATGGCCTGTCGATCGTGCCATTGAACGAGCGTCTTGGCGTTGTAGGGATTGGTTTCCAGATGAATGCGCCGCGTGGCGATCGCGAATTGGCGCGGATCGGATTTCACCTCTTCAAACGAAGGGAGCACCGCCACGTCGTCTCCGTCGGGTGGGGACTCCTTCGCGCCTAATGCGTAGGCCACGCCGCGCATGTCGCGCAGGGCCTTCACCGACTCACCCGCCTGCAAGCGGCGAGCGATTTCCACGATGACCGACTCGCCCATGCCGAACGCCAGCAAATCGGGCTTGGCGTCCATGAGAATTGATCGCTTGACCGTATCACTCCAGTAATCATAGTGGGCCAAGCGGCGCAGACTGGCCTCCACACCACCCGCGACGATGGGCACGCCCTTGTACGCCTCACGGGCACGCTGGCAGTAGGCCAGGGTCGCGCGATCGGGGCGGCAACCGATCCGTCCACCCGGCGAATACGCATCATCGTTGCGCACTTTTCGGTTGGCCGTGTAGTGATTGATCATCGAGTCCATGTTGCCCGCACTGATCGCGAAGAACAGCTTGGGTTGCCCGAACGCCCGCCACGGCTCGCAGCTCCTCCAATCAGGCTGTGCCAAAATACCGACACGAAAACCGTGCGCCTCCAGAACCCGCCCCAGAATCGCCATGGCGAAGCTCGGATGATCGACGTAGGCGTCTCCCGTCACGAAGACGATATCAATTTCGTCCCATCCGCGTGCGGCGGCCTCGGCGCGGCTCATCGGCAATGGCTGCGCGGCTTGCGGTCGCGGAACGCCCAGCCGAACGAGCGGGCTGGATCCACCGAGTTTTTGCGTGGGTTTGTTGGATACCATACGGTCTGCCTCGATTGCCGTCCGTCCGTCGCACGCTATACATGGCGACAACTCGCGGTCGGAACCCTTGGTCATTGCGGCGCGGCTTTGCGCTCTATCGCGGCCGCGGAGCATACGATTCGCAGTATAGCCGAGTTCGGCGGAAATGCAACGCCACGGAAATAACCGCTACTGGACGCTAATGAACGCTAATATTCTTGGTGACGGCGCACCGAATCCATGGCAGATTCGCTGTGCCGAAAGTATTGAGAAATCCAACCGGGAAGACACGGTATGCCCCATCCTGCAATTTCAATTCGCGTCCATTGGCGTCCATTCGCGGTTGCCTCCCTCGTTCACGTCGACAACGTGGCCATCGAGATGAACATTCGAGCCGGATTCCGAGGTGCAGTCGGGCTTTTTGACGAGTTGGATCGTTGGCTGCTATCATCCCGCTTTCCGCGTTGGATGACTGATCATGGAGACCGACGGTGCCAAACGCACAAGACCCCGACTTCTTCGGCATAGAATCGTTGCTCACCGAGGACGAACGACAGGTCCAGGGCGCCGTCGCCCGCTTTGTGGACGAGCGCGTCCTGCCGATCATTGCCGACTGTTTCGAGAATGAACGGTTCCCGGATGAACTGGTCGGACCGATGGCCGAACTCGGGATCTTCGCTCCCACGCTGGCCGGTTACGGCTGTGCGGGTCTGAGCAATATCGCTTACGGGCTCATCATGCAGGAACTCGAACGCGGCGACAGCGGCATCCGCAGCTTCGTCTCGGTCCAAAGCAGCTTGGTCATGTACCCCATCCACACCTGGGGCTCAGATGAACAGAAACAGCGGTGGCTGCCCGAAATGGCCAGGGGCAAGGCGATCGGTTGCTACGGCCTCACAGAGCCCGGCGGCGGCAGCGACCCGGGTGCGATAAAGACCTTCGCTGAGGAACGAGGCG
>JADFIX010000730.1 GCA_022566435.1 Planctomycetota bacterium | reverse complement strand
GATCCGACGATGATCATCGCCGTCACGTTGTTCAATACCGCGGAAAACACGACGGTCATCAGTCCGTAGAACCACAAGAGCCTGCGCGGGTCGCCTTTGGAGGCCTTGGTGAGCTTGATGGCAATCCAGGTGAACAGGCCGGACTTGGACGTAATGTCGATGAACAGGCTGGCGCCGAAGATCAGGGCGATCACACTCCAGTCGATCGCCGGAATATAGACCGGCAGCTCGACCGTGTGACCCTGCGCAGAAGCAAACGGAGGAAGTTTCACCAGGAATCGATGATCGATATATTGATAGAGGTGGAACACGTTCGCCAGGAAGAGGCAGATCAGGGCGAACATGCCGGCGATAATCGACTTCTTGGCGTGGATCTTTTCCTCCAGCGCCAAACAGACGATCAATCCAACGAGCAACGCCGAAAACATGAGCGTCACGCCCAGCGGTACGACTCCTTCGGCATGCACGTCCGCGCTCGCAAGTATGAGTCCGTCCATTTCGTGAATCGGCCTTTCTTCGTAAGGCGTCTGTCAAAGCATGAGAAGCGGAGTCTGCCGCAGCTCGACCGCCAAAGCGTACGCCATTCCGTGCATGGCGAGTTGATGCTGGTCTTTGGTGTTCAAGACAAGCAGATCCACCTTGTGCCGCTCGATGAGTCCTGTGTACTCACTCAAATGGTGACCGAACACGACCAGACGTTCGATTTGGACGTTCACCTCCGCCGCCCGCAGCACCTCGCCGCAACTATCGATGTAGTTCTGTGGTTCCTTCAGGAGTTGCTCTCGCACGGCATCGCGCGCGTCGTCGGTATCGATGGTCGGAATTTTCGAAATGACTTCCATGTATCGAGCGAGCGTCAGCTCGTCTTCCACATGCGTCAACCACAACGTACCATCAGGTTCCGTCATCCGAATCGCAAAGTTCACCAGCCGATCATCGCCGGTCAGATGATCGGCAATGGCCATGACCGTATCGGTGTTCTCCAGCGCGTGATCCGCCGCGCGGTCGGCCTCCGGGTGGGGGAGTAGCATGACCGGCACGTCCGTATGTTGGGTCATGAGATCCACGTGCGTGCCGAGGCTGTACGGCCACTTCCAGGCATCGCTGTGTAGATTCCGGTAGGTACAGATGAGATCAGGACAGACCGTTTCGATCAACGTAAGAAGCTCGCCTGCGGATTGAAATTCGGAGCCGTTGCAATCGCGCCATCGAACCTGTTCGTCGGCGCTGATCACGCGCAGAAACTTGCGTACCTGATCGCCGAATAACCTCGCGTTTTCCGCGTTGCGATCGGTCACCACGAGAACCGATTTGAAGTCGACCGGTTTGTGTCGGAAGACCTCACGCGATGCCGAGCGGAACATGCTTTCAAACTGATCCACGTTCGTCATGATTCACCTGGTCCCGGGCGATAGCGATGCCCGACGTATTGCCATTTGGCCCGAATCGGATTCTACTACGTCTTCCACGTTCGTCCTATATACCTGAAATGCGAGCGGAAGCGATCCTCCGCGCCGCGTCGCTTCGCGGAGGGCTGTGAATTGTAGGCGGTTGCCCGGGCCACCGGTTGGATATGCCGTTCACAGGACCGCTCGGAATCCGAGCTGTCCGTGTCGGGTCCGGGACTTAAGCGACGGTGCCTTGGATAGGATGAATATTGTCAGTGTTTCCCGGAGTCGACAAGGTCATCAAGACGATCCAGCATAACAAACTGAATGTGCGCGTTGCTTTCATTCGTCCCTCGATATCAACCGATCGGCTTGGCACCGCCGACCCGCGAGGCCGCCAAGCTCATCCGGCGGGCCGAAGCCTCGGAACTCGGCTGATCGGTAAGCAGTCGCACTTCCACCGGTTTGACCGCGTCGAAGTGTATGTCGCGCTGGGGATATGCAATGACGATGCCCGCCTCGCGGAACAGCGTATCGACGCGATAGCGAATATCGCTTTCCACCATTCTGCGATCCATAATCCGCCTCATTCGAAGCGTCGAGGAGCACGGGAAGACTCGGAAGACACCCAAGCCGATTGTCTTGTTTACGGAGTTCGGGGACAACGCGCTGGCGTTCGAGGTCCATTTCTGGCTCTGAAGGAAGACTCCGTCCGGATTCGTTCGAAAAAGACCGGTCAATCGGAAGGCGCCGACGGGGATCAGTCTTGACGATCGGGTGGGAGGGTCGCATTGGTGTGCGATCGTTTTCCTGGCACGGGACCTCACGTGACGGGCGTGACGAGTCAAAAAGATCGGGAGACGCATGGTGATTGCACGCACATGGACCGGGCGAACGAAAGCGGAGGACGCCGAAGCCTATACCAAGGTTGTTCTCGATACCGGAATCGTGGACCTGAAAGCGACGCCGGGCAACCGCGGAACGCTGCTGCTGCGGCGAACGGACGCGGAAGAGGCGGAGTTCGTTTTGATTTCCTTATGGGACTCGCTCGAAAGCATCAAGGCCTTCGCTGGTGAGGAAGTCGACCTCGCTCGGTACTATCCCGAGGATGATCCGTACCTGCTCGAGAAGGCGGAGAAGGTTGTACACTACGACGTCGTGTCCGGTTTCAAGGCGGAATGACGATTCACGCGCACACTCCTTTCTCGGTGCGCGAGGTTTGGGGAGCGCTCTTCACGGGGCGCCTCGCGGGTTGGCGAATCACGACTGAGCAAACAGCGGACGGATTATCGGCCAGCCGCATACCTATCGAGTAAGATCGGCGTTCCAACTAAGACTATCAACAAAACCAACCGAACAACAAGCAAGCCCAGGGTGCGGCCGAACGTCAGTGGTCATATCCTCGCCCTGCGGGCAAGAGTGTACGTGTATGCACGATGAGAGACCGGTCGCAAGATTTGTGACCGCTTGTATTGTGGAGCCGATTTCATGGACGCATCCGTCAGCCGAAAGAGATACGTTTGGATTTTATCCTTCGTTGTCATTCTTACCGTCGTGATCGTCGCGCGAGTGGGACGTGACGCCGGACCGGTGGCGGTACAGGCCGGTTCACGCCCGGAGGGGCTCCCCGGCGAGGACGTGGTCAATGAGGCGTTAGGCCTTCACGCCAGCGATGTCGCCGCCCTGGCTTTCAACGGCGGACACGACGGCACGTTTTCCGTCAACGTGCCGATCCACGGACGTAGCCGCACGCTT
>JADFIX010000729.1 GCA_022566435.1 Planctomycetota bacterium | reverse complement strand
AATCGTCATTATGCGATCAACAGAACAGAAAACCATCGCGCGACCGGCGCGCGCATATTCTGCGGAGAATTCGCTTGACTCCAAGTCTCTTTCAGGTATGGGCCACCCCGAATGCGACGATGGCGATGCTTGCCACGGCGCGGAGACCTACCTGGGTAGGGCGTGCCAGAACGGGCTGTGTAAGAACGGCGACGAAATGCTGCCCGGCCGGATGCGACCCCGGTAACGACGACGCCTGCGCCGTGGGTGGCTGCGTGAATCCCGGCGGTCTTCCGGTCGGCTCGCCTTACGTCAATGATATCGACTGCTGCAACGACAAATGCAAGGGTCCCCAGGGCGGTAAGACGTGTACGTAAACATGAAAGCCCGGGCAGGAGCCCGGTACGGCAGTTCCGCTCGCCCGGATCTGTGCGGGGGGCCGCCCGAAAGCGCGGGCGCACATCAGCCCGGAGCCGGGACTGGCGATGCGCTGGTCCATGCCTGTCTCAACAGATTCCAATCTTCGAGGTCAACGTCGTCGTCGCCGTCCATATCCGCAGTGGCGCAGAATGAGTCGATGATGGGAATGTCGGGGCCGGTAAAGCAGTTTTCGAATTCCGCGAAATCTTCCAAGTCGATGTAGCCGTCTCGATCAAAATCGCCCGAGCCGCATATGTCAAACACGACTGCCACTCCTGAGCGATACGGCACCACAAGATCGCAGTCCGAATCACCGTCAAGATCGCATGGTATCACCGCCGATGGGTTTTGACCAATCGGAAAAGAAACGGGCGGCGATTCAAAACTCCCGCCTCCAAGATTGGTAGATAGCGTCACATCGTCACCAACAAGGTTGGCGGTCAGCACGTCCGGACGGCCATCACTGGTAACATCAACGCACGCGATGCTGAAGCCGCCCGCGCCGCCCGCGGTCATCATCGGTGGGCCGAAATTCCCTGCGCCGTCATTCAACACCACCGCAAACAGATTGCCCAGGAAATCCACGGTTACTAAATCGAGACCGTTAGCACCATCCACATCGCACGCGGCAATATCAAAGGGGTCCGAATTCACGGGGAAACTTTCCGACGCGCCGAATGTTCCGTTACCCATGTTTCGCAACATCGTGATGTTCGCGCTACCGGCGTTACTGGTGGCAATGTCCACGTCGCCATCATTATCTAAATCGCGTGCGACGATGCCATTGGGCGTATCGCCCACAGGATACTCCGTATCGATTGCCGGAAAGGCTCCACCGCCCTGCCCTAGCAATACGGAAACGCTGTTGCTACCGGCGTTGGCAACGATTACGTCCAGCCACTCATCGTTGTTTAGGTGGGCGGTTCTGATGCTGTACGGGGCCATTCGCGCCGGCAGCGTTTCCGGTGTAGCGAATGCACCCGAGCCGTCATTCCGTAATAGCGTAATGTCATCCGATGTGTGGTTCGCGGTCAGGATGTCCAAATCCATATCATTATCGATATCCACCAAGACCAAAGCGACCGGCTCGTCACCAACGTCCACCCTCGCTGCGAAAGCGTAGCCGGCACCGTCGATGGATAACAAGATGGTTATATCATCTGTGGAGTCATTGGCGGTGACGATGTCCACCAAGCCGTCGCCGTTCACATCTCCGCAAACGGCGTCGTTGGGACGCGAGCCGCCGCCTGTTGAAAGAGGACCGATCATGAAGGGACAAAAAACGGCGGCCGTCGCCTCAACCGTCATCAGCAACCCGCCCACGACCAACACCCCAAAAACCTTGACGAACATCTTTCCTAAACCCCAATAGTCCTATAATGTTGGTTGTCTTTCAGCGCTCGTGCATTCCCCCACGAAAGGCTCGCCGAAGGCCCTTCGGATAGAATTGTAGGGGGCCTGCAGGGCTGGAACAACAAAAAAAACCGTTCTTGACTCTCGGAATCCATGCACCGTAGAATAGCTCGTTCGACGGAAAGCCACGTCGGCTTTTCTGGGCGATGTTCAACCTCAACTTGAAGGGGACAGTTATGGGTATTGCAGATGCTATTGCCGCGTTGGGTGAAGCGCTTGCGCATGTCGGTGGTCATGCAGCGACGGCGCTGAACGAGATCATCCGCATTATGACCGGCCTCTAGACTCCTTCGCTCAGAGTTTGAAACCGGCTGCGTTCGCGCACCGGGTTCTCTTATGCGCATTTGGTCAAGCAGACTGGACGGTCGGCCCGTGAACATAGCGGATGCGTAGAAATCCTGGATTTTTTTCTTGCAAATGGCGGGGTCTTTCGTGACGGCGGATGAACCCCTTGCGGGGTACGGATTCGCTTAGGGGTCCGGCTACCGCCGTGCCGGCGCCGCCTCTTGCGGGCTTGACCAAGACGCGTGCGCGACGAACAACAGGCATGGCGGCGCCCACTTTTTGTGGGCTTGACCATGGCACCACTTCGCGCGGGAGACATGGCACTTAGGGCATGGCGGCGCTTCGCTTGGCCATGGCACCCAACGACGATGGAATTTCACTTGATACCCAGCAAACTTCGGGCGGCACCAAGAACCAAGGGCCAAGTTGTGGAATGCGGATCGATCACCTCGAAATGACCAGCCTCTGGGGCTTTGACTACCAAGATCTTCTCGTCGCCCGCTTTTCGTGCCGCTTTGGTATAGGCTTCGCCCACCCAACCCCAAGACTTGTCCTTTTCCCCGACAAGGATGATTTGGGCAACGCCGATGGGTGCCATACGAGACGGTGATGCGGCGGCGTAGCGCTCGGAGAATTCCTCCGGGCCGCCACCCATCAGCTTGTCAATGACATGACCGCAGACCTCCTTTTCGTGGAGCTTTTCGAGTTCAGGGGCCGGGGCAAGTCCAAGCACGCCGACGACGCCGATCGGCTTCGCACGATAAATGTCGCGCTCGGCGGGAATCTTGTGACGAGCGGCCAACCAAAGGGCGAAGTGCCCGCCGGCCGAATGACCAATGGCGATGACTCGGGAGAGGTCGAGTGGGTGCTTTTCCGCCAGGGTTCTAAGATAATCGGCGCCGCTCGCGACGTCGAGAAAGGTACCCGGCCAACCGCCACCCGAATCTCCGACGCGGCGGTATTCCAGATTCCAAACCGCGATGCCGGCTTCGGCCAAGGCGTTGGCCAGGGCGCGACTATGCGCGATGTCATACGCCGCCAGCCAGCAA
>JADFIX010000728.1:320-3147 GCA_022566435.1 Planctomycetota bacterium | reverse complement strand
AGGGCCGCGCTGGGCCTGCTCTCCTCCCTCCGTGATGCGCCGCGCGACCTCTCGACCCGCCCCGGCGCCGGGCCGCCCGCCGCGGAGCCGGCGAGAGCGGCCGGAAGGTAGCGATGCTGGCGGCGGGCGATCGGGCACCCGCATTCGACCTGCCGGATCTCAGCGGCCAGCGCCACCGGCTCGCCCCGGGCGTACGACTCCTTCGATGCCTGCTCCGCGACACGAAGGAAGACCTCGCGGGTGACGAGGCCGGACACCGGATCTCCCCGGACCGCTTCGCGGCTGACACAGATTTCGCGAACGGTTAACCACCATAGATTGGTGAGCTTTTCCATGGCACAAAGGAGGGTGTGATGGTGCTCGGGCGGCAGATCGAGGCGCCCCACAACGATCACGCCGAGACGCTGCGACCCTTGCCTGATGGAGAAACACCACGCGGGTGGCGTACCCTCTTCGGCCAGCTTTGCGACCAATTCCCCTTGTGTGGAATCGCCGAGGATGAAAGACCGTCCGGTCGTCAGGGTGTGTCCGATCACGCCGCCGCGCGGCGAAATATGTTCCACCTCGGAAAACGGATCGTACGCGCGCAACGGCACCAGTTCGGTGCCGTCGTTCATGAGGCGGAGCGGGGTGGTGTGGGTCGCGCCGCACGCCCTGCGGAGAGAATCTCTGATGAACTCGTCGAACTTCGCCCATGGATCGGCGTCGTGCCGAAAAGCTTCGAGCCATTCTTCGAAACGTTGAAGTGCATCCACCAGAAATTGGCTGTCGGCGCTTTCCCTTCGGCCGCCTAGATGGGCGTTCTGTGACGGCGCGCCGTTTCCCACGGCCCGACTCTCACCCCGCGGCAAGGGAAGTTCGCCCGACCACGCGCCCATCGCGATGATTGCGCCAGACCCGGCGAGAAGCGCGGAAAACGCGAGAAGGTTGCCCCACACCGCCACGCCCACGGATGCCTGCACCAGAAGGACCCAAAACACGGCACAGATGATGCCCAACCCGATGCCTCTGGATCGACCGAGCAGCCTGCCACCGACGCCCACACCCAAAATGATCGGAAACCACGGTAATAGTAGATACATCAGGGGCATGTCAAAGATTCCCTGTGACCTCTTCATCGTCACTCGACAAATGGTTAAACTGAACCGCACGCTGGACCAGACCGTCCCAAGCGGCCTCATCCTCGCCCAGTAGGTCGTTCATCATCTCGACGAATACGGTCACCAATTCGGCGTCGGAGACTATCCCGGCGTCATTCTGGAGGATTTTTAAGGCACCGCGCCATTCAAACGCCCCACGGTACGACCGATTAGACGTGAGGGCATCGAAGATATCTACGACCTGAATAATGCGTGCCTGTAGGGGTATGTCTTCACCCGCTAGCTTTTCCGGGTAGCCCTGCCCATCCATACGTTCGTGATGATAGAGTACGCCGTCCAACGCGTCGGCGAGCTGCGGCACCTCCTTGACGACTTGATGGCTCCGGACGGGGTGCTCTTGAATGTGCGCCCATTCCTCCGCGGTCAGCTTTCCTCTCTTATTAAGAACGCTGTCTCGTATGCCGATCTTGCCGACGTCGTGCAGGAGGGCGCTCCACTGGAGCATCTGAAGGTCCACCTTGGGAAGTCTCAACCTCTTGCCGAGCTCGGTGGCGTAGTAGCCGACGCGGAGAGAATGCCCCGACGTGTACTCATCCTTTTGGTCGATCGCGTTGACCAGAGCGCGAACCATGGAGACCGACATTGCCCGAAGCTCGATGACCAGGCGGTGATTTCTAATCAGGTCTCCGCAAAACATCGCGAGTGATTCGAGCAACATCATGTCGCTCGCCCGAAACTCTCGAAGTCCGCCGCCGCGAACCAGCGTGATGGCGCAAACGAACAAGTCACCGGCGAAAACCGGACTCACCATCACTTCGACGGGCGATCGTAACGCGCCTTCCGCAGGACGAGTCTCGACGACGACCCGCCCGCCTTCTTTGGCGTTTTCCAAAAGCGTTTGCATCCAGGGGTCGATATCGATCGTGTCGCCTTGCCCGTACCACGCGCCGTCGTCGCACGTGTACATCACACCGATCGCGCACCTGTCGAACGTCTTCTGGAGACTATCTCTGAACAGGTCCAGGACTTCCGATTCGCGCTCCGCGCAGCTCAGCTTGCTCGTGACTTCAAACACGATACCGAGTTGCTCATACACGCCGAGCAGTTCGTCGGCCATACCGGCGTTTTCAGTGACCATCCGCTCTGCCGCCTGCGACAAGTTCCAGAGCTTCTCATCCAGGCCCAAGCCGGGGTCCAGGGCGCTGACGGCGAACCGCAATTCTTCGAGCCGTCGATGCACTTCCACCACGCCTTCGCTCGCGGGGCTCGCTTGGAGAAGTCCGCTCTTTGTTGTCACGAGGCTGACTCCTCGACGGCAGCTTCAGCGAGCATTTCCTCGATGGCCGTCACCAAGCGAGACGGCACAAACGGTTTGGGGCATATCTTGACGCTTAGCGGCTCCAACTGGGCCATCAGGGCACGTTGATCACATCTGGCGGTGACAAGAAGAAACGGCATTCGCAGACCTCGATCGTTCCTCACCGCCATGGCGAGTCGCAATCCGTCGAGGATGGGCATGTTCATATCGGAGATGATCAAGTCCACTTCCTCGCGATCGAGTAAATCGAGCGCCATACGCCCGTTCGTGGCCTCGACGATCTCGTATCCGTGCCGAGTCAGCCACATGCTCATGACCCGTGCAATGTGGGCCTCATCTTCGACGACTAGTATCTTGGCCATAGTTTATGCCTCCTCGGCCGAAGTCAGTGCCGCGGCCCGCGTCT
This sequence comes from Planctomycetota bacterium, assembly GCA_022566435.1. Classification (GTDB taxonomy): domain Bacteria; phylum Planctomycetota; class Phycisphaerae; order UBA1845; family UBA1845; genus JADFIX01. The sequence goes on along the minus strand of JADFIX010000728.1, from coordinate 323 downwards.
CGC
>JADFIX010000728.1:0-310 GCA_022566435.1 Planctomycetota bacterium | reverse complement strand
ATGAAGGTCGATCCCTCACCAAGTTTGCTGATCAGCTCGATATCGCCTCCGTGTCGCCGGGCGATTTCTCTTGCGGTAAACAAGCCGATCCCCGACCCAATTTCACTCTGCACTTCCTCGTTGCTACCGCGCTGAAATTTTTCAAACACCCGCCTTCGATCCTCCGTATCGATGCCGATTCCGTTGTCCTTGAAGGTAAACAAGACACATTCGCCGGTGTACTGGCATCCCACCTGGACGTCGCCCCCCGCGGGCGTGTACTTGATGGCATTGCCCAGCAGGTTGTTGAAGATGACGGCCAGCTTGTCTC
>JADFIX010000727.1 GCA_022566435.1 Planctomycetota bacterium | reverse complement strand
TTGGATTGACGGGAGCCCAAACCAGTGACGGTGCTCACGGTAGTCCGGCTTTCCTCCCGTGGCATCGGGAATATCTCAAGCGCCTGGAGCAAGCGTTACAGGCTGTGGACCCGCGCGTCACAATTCCCTATTGGAATTGGGGATTGGGTCCGTTGTCGGAAACGACGGCCTTGTTCCAGGACGACCGCATGGGGCCGATGGGTTCTATTACGTCTGGATATTTTGCCGAATTACCCTCCGCGTTTAATCCACTGGGCTGGCCGGTGCGGCCTGATCTCAGGCAGTTTCCCGTTGGGGGCACAGCCTTGCGGCGGAACTCCACTTTGAACACCGGGCCGGGCTGGCCGACGGCGACGACAGTCGGAAACACACTAGCTCAGTCAGCGTTCCATCTGTTCCGTCCTTCACTAGAACATTCTCCACATCACAACCGCATTCACGGTCGCGTCGGCGGAGATATGGGCCAAATGACATCGCCCAACGATCCGATCTTTTTCTTGCATCACTGTCAAGTCGATCGGCTTTGGGCCAAGTGGCAACAGGATCATCCGGGAAGTGCCAATTACAATCCGTTGGCCGCCGGAGGCCAAGGGCATCGGCTGACCGACTGGATGTGGCCTTGGGACGGGGGTGATTCTCAAACGACGATCACTGGCATTACTGGCCTGATTCCACAGTTTCCTGTTACTGATCGAGTCGCTCCGATCAATGTGCTGGACCATCATGTCTTAGGTTACTGTTACGATGATGAGCCAGATTGCCCATGTCCGCCGTCTGATGATCAACCTCCCGTTCCGTGAGATCCCTGCGAGTCAATTCGCGACGAAATCGACGCGCTACGTCTAGCCAAGTAGGTCAGGCACCCCGTGCCGAATGGCACTTAAGAAATCTGAAGGTGTTTTGGATATTGGGGTTAACAAGAACGGCCATCCTTGTCAGAAAACGGGGTGTTGCAAACAATCCCGACTGGCAAGGAGGCCGCGATGGGTACAGGATGCTTTTTTCGTCGCATGTGTCAATTGAGATCGAGGTTTTCCGCGGCTCCCGAATTGCCGTTCGCCGAAGAGTTGTCTGAAGAGAGCATTCGCACGGCGCTTCAGAAAGAGGGTTTTTCATTTCGTGATTGCCTTTATGCACCGTGGGTGACGTTGTGGGTGTTCCTCTCGCAGGTGCTCAGTGCCGATCACTCCTGCCGCGATGCGGTCGCCCGGTTTTTGGCATTTCGCACGGTGCGCGGCTTGAAGCCTTGCTCGACGAACACCGGAGCGTACTGCACGGCGCGGCAGCGACTGCCCGAATCGCTGGTCGCGCGACTGGTGGGGCAAACGGGAGAACAACTCCAGGAGCAGGCGCTGCCTGAGTGGCATTGGCACGGCCGACCGGTGAAGCTGGTCGACGGCACCACCGCCAGCATGCCGGACACCCCCGCCAACGAAGCCGCCTTTGGCAAGCCAAGCAATCAGCACGGCACGGGCGGCTTCCCCCTGGTCCGGCTGGTGTGTGTGTTGTCCCTGGCGACCGGCGCGGTGCTGCGGGCCGCCGCCGGAGCTTATCGCGGTAAGAAGACCGGTGAACTGTCGCTGTTTCGGCAGCTGGACGATGCGTTTCAGCCCGGCGACGTGCTGCTCGGCGATCGCTTGTTCTGCAACTACGGCGACATCGCCCGCTTGTCGAAACGAGGCGTCGACCTGGTCTTCGCCCACGACAACAAACGCACCGTGGACTTCCGTCGCGGTCGACGGCTGGGCAAAGGCGATCACCTCATCACCTGGAGCAAGCCCCTTCGCCGTCCGGAGGGCCTCGCTCCCGAAGAATTCGCCGCCGCGCCCCGGAACCTCACGCTTCGCGAAGTCCGCCTGCGGGTGTCGATTCCCGGCTTCCGGGTGCGCACCTTGGTCGTGGTGACGACGCTGCTCGATCCGGAAGCGTTTTCGTCGGCAGACATCACCGCCCTGTATCGTCAACGCCGGCAGGCCGAGCTGGACCTGCGCTGCCTCAAAGGCGCGATGCAAATGGATGTGCTGCGCTGCCAATCCCCCGACATGGTCCGCAAAGAGATTTGGATGCATCTCCTGGCCTGGAACCTGCTGCGCAGCGTGATGTGTTCCACCGCCGCCGAGTACGGCCTGAACGTCCGTGAACTGAGCCTCAAAGGCACGCAACAAATGCTGTGCGCGTTTTACCACCAACTCACCACCACGTCGCCGGACCAACTGGAGAAACTTTGTAACCTGCTGTTACAAAGCATCGTCCCCCACCGCGTCGGCCAGCGCCCCAACCGCTTCGAACCCCGAAAACGCAAACGCCCCCCGAAACAGTACCCCCTCATGAAACGCCCGCGCCACGAAGAACGAAACTACTGCCGCCGAAACTCCTTCCGATAAGTTAAGTGCCATTCGGCACGGGGTGCCTGACTCCGTGGGTGGTTCTTTTAGCGGGGGGTGCCTGACCTACGCCTACTGGGCCCTGCTGTGGTGGCAGGCTGCTTACAAAGAAAGGACGAGCTTCAAACCGGCGTCGACCTGGGCCAATTCTCGTTGGGGAAGCGAGCGCACTTTCGACGTGAGGAAGGTCTTGTCCAGAGCGATGACTTGAGAGACGTTGGCCACGGATTTCTTGGGCAACCCTGAGGCCTTTCGCGAGAGAAGGACGTTCCCCGGCGCCTTCGCCAAACGTTGGTTCGAGGTGATGGCCACGGCAACAACCGTATGAATGCGGCTGCGGTTGAACGCATCGGCTTGGACGACAAGAACGGGTCGCGCGGAGCCCGGCTCCGAGGCGACGGGTTCGGGGAGCGAGGCCCACCAGATTTCACCGCGTCGGATTACCATGGCGTGCCCGCCGTGGCAGCAGTCTGCATCCGGGAAAGAACTGGGTCAAGACGAGAAGGTTCGGCCGTATACACCTCGTCGAGTTTTTCGGTGACGCCCTCGGTCTTGTGGGCTTCGAGGAAGGCCTCGACCGCCTTCGTATAGAGCTGGCTCCGCGACATCGAAAGGCGCTTGGCCGTTCGCTCGGCGGCATCGAACACCTCGTCGGGAATGGAAATGGCGGTCTTCATACCAAGAGTATAACCGTGGTTATACCGTCGGTCAAGCGCGGAGGTGGTTGCAGATCGTAAGAATGCGGGAGGTTGGGAGCGAAGGAATGCACC
>JADFIX010000726.1 GCA_022566435.1 Planctomycetota bacterium | reverse complement strand
GCGGGCGACGCGGTTTTTCTGGATGCTCAGTTCAAGCCCGGTGAGCCACTCCCCCCGGCTTTGTTCGAAGACTGGACGATCGAGATCGATAATAAATCGATCACCCACCGGCCCGACCTTTGGGGACATTACGGCATGTCGCGGGAGATCGCGGCGATCTTCGGCCTTCCTCTCAAGCCCTACCCCGTGGTGCCGCTCGACGAGTTGACGAAGATTGATTCGCCGGAGATTCCGATCACCATCGCGGATCCGGCGGCCTGCCGAAGATATAGCGGCCTGCTTCTGACGGGTGTTCCCACGCAGCCGGCACCGCTTTGGATGCAACTCCGGCTCGGGCATATCGGTCTTCGGCCCATTTCGGGGTTGGTCGATTTGACCAACTACATCATGGCCGACCTCGGTCAGCCGATGCACGCCTTCGACGCGGACAACGTGGATCGAATCGAAGTCGACTGGGCGAAAGAGGGCGCGACCTTCCGCACGCTGGATCATGAGGAGCGAAAGCTCACCTCGAAGGAGTTGATGATCCAATGTCAGGGTCGGTCGATCGCGATCGCCGGCGTCATGGGGGGCGGTGACACCGAAGTTCACGAAGGCACGAGGTCGCTGCTGCTCGAATCGGCGAATTTCGAGCCGGCCACCATCCGGCGAACGGCCACCCGACTCGGCATGCGAACCGACGCCAGTGCCCGGTTCGAAAAGTCGCTCGACCCGGAAAATACGGTGCTGGCGATTCAGCGGTTCGTCAAGCTCGCCCGGCCGATGTACGCCAATATGAAACTGGCCGGGTGTCTCTCGGACTGCTTCCCCAGCCCGCCGGCGCCGACCGCGGTGTCGGTCAACCCGCAGCATGTCTCGCGAACGATGGGTCGCCCGATTACGATCGAAGAGGCGGACGAACTGCTCGCGCCTTTGGGATTCAGAACCGAGGCCGACGATTCGATGTGGCGGGTGCGCGTGCCGTCGTTTCGAGCGGCGAATGATGTCTCGATCGAGGCCGATATTATCGAAGAAATCGCCCGCTACGTAGGTTACGACACGATCGAACCGGAAATGCCCCGCGTGTCGATGCGCCGTTTCGCACCCCACGCGTTGCACGAACTGGAGCAGCGAACGCTCGGATACTTCACGTCCGTCCACCGATTCAACGAAATCCACGGCTATCTTTGGTACGACGGGCAATGGCTTGCCAAGCTCGCCGCGGACCCGGGACCCTGCGTTACATTGAAGAACCCGTCGTCCGACGGCATGGAACGTATGCGTCGCGATCTTCTGCCCGGCATGCTCGCCGCCGTGGCAAGAAACCGATTCTATTTCCCGGCGTTTTCCATGATTGAGGTGGCCAGTGTGTTCGAGCCGGACGATGGCGGGGATCATGAATTCCGCCACCTGGGTCTCGTTTCCGCCAGGCACGGGAAGAAGAACGAAGAGCTGCGCTTCGACCGCCTGAAGGGTGCGATCGAGGGATGGGCGTGGCAGCGTTTCTCGCAACCGGTTCGGTTCACCCAGGCCGTAGCCGAAGCCCGAAAACCTTGGGAACATCCACATCGTACCGCGGTCGTCATGATCGACGACGAAGATGTCGGACGAGTGAGTGTCGTCGATTTGACGCTCCGCCGCTTGATGGACGAACACCTCGCTTCGTGGTCCGTGGCCTGGGCGGAGATACGGCTTTCCGGAATGGCGAGGCAGGACGGCCGGGCCGAATCCCTGGGGCGGATTCCGGCCTATCCCTTGGTCGAAATCGACGTGTCTTTCCATGTCCCGCTTGGCGCCCGCTATGCCGACATCGCGGCCCGCCTCGCGTCTTTTTCCCATCCGCTCTTGAAAAGTGTGCGGTACGTCGGTAGTTACCAGGGCGGTTCGGTCGCGGCGGATCGGCGTAGCATCACGGTACGGGCGGTGATCGGGGACGATAAAAGAACGCTCGTCGACGACGACGCCGGCGGCTTTCGGGAAGCGCTGAACAATCATCTTGCGAAGTGTGGATACGAGATTCGAGGGAGATGATAAGAGTGACGATCGCCAAAGGTTTTGTCGCCGCCGGCGTACTTCCGGTTCTGCTTGCCGGATGTTCGCCGTATGTGGACTCTCGGGTGCCGGAGCCGATTCGGCCCATCGTCGAGCCGGTCATGGGGCGGGAATACTTACTCTATCGCCCATCAGAATACGACAAGAGGCAACGGTGGCCGTTGATCGTCGTCTGCCATGGTGGCTTTCCCGACAATCCGAACCGTCAGATACGTGCCTGGACCGAGTTAGCCGAATCGACGGGGTTTTTCGTTCTGGCGCCCTCGCTCACCGTCACCGACCGCAAATTCGGCACCAACGTGGCGGAATCGCTCGCACGACAGCACGCGGACGAGCGGCTCATTCTTGCCGCGGTGAATCATGTGCGCGGGGCATACAACATCTCAGACGACCGCATATTTCTTTATGGCTGGTCGCGGGGGGCATTGGCAGCCTTGCACACGGGTTTGCGGAATCACAGTATTTTCCGTGCCATTTCAGTGGCGCAGCCGAAAATCGACGTGGCATTGCTGGCCGCCGTAAACGACGCCGTCGATCCCTATCAACCGATTCAAGTGCGCGCCCCGGTGACCGACTCGATCCTGGGCGGGCATGGCCACGAATGTGCGGACTGGCTCTATACAGTCGGCGCCCACGTCCGAGAAGAAGGCACGGGCGCGGTTCGAAAAACCGACTGCGACCAGAGCGTCGACTTTATCGAATCGGTCATACGCAACGAACCCTGGATCTTTATCCGCGCCTATCCGAGCGGTTCGGGGAATCCGCTCGAATACCAATTCAAGCTAAGCAGTACGATCGACGCCCGGCAATATCGCTGGACATTTGGCGACGGTGAGGAATCACCGATCGCCGAACCGGTTCACACCTTTGCCAAAGGAGGCGTCTATGACGTCAGAGTCAGCATGCAGGGTGGCAACAAGGGTGTGCATCGCCGATCGCTCGACGTCCGCGTCCCGTAGCGAGTTTTTGGGTATTGGGTCAGTTTACCCCGACATCAAGGTGTGCGGAGAGTCAGGACTAATCCTCGTTTTCTTCGTTCTTGTCCTCTTGTTCGGTGCCTAGCAACGAGCGAACGCCGCGCATCGAGTTTCGCTCCGTCTCGCCGGACGCGAATCCGTATCAGTTGCTCTACTCGCTGC
>JADFIX010000009.1:3171-15175 GCA_022566435.1 Planctomycetota bacterium | reverse complement strand
ATTCACAGAAGCGTTTCTTGCCGATTGCGCAAGGCACTTCGACCGACATGGCTGGCTGACCCGAAGCTTTTTCGAACTCCCCGCTTTCGACTCGGCGGGCCGTGCCACATCGAACGTCGCGACCACCGGCTCGATGGTGCGGCGGGCGGATGCTCGCATACCGATCCTCGTACGGTGGTTTCCGCAAGACATGAAACCCTACGGTTGGACCGAATATAGGCTATCGTCGCTTGAAGCGTCCGCGGACATCTGGTTGCCACCGGCGCAGTTCTTCGACGCGGCGATTATGGCCCACCAACGCGCGCGTGGCCGCAAGACGTGGCTCGCCGTCGATCGCCCGCCCTTTAGCGGCTGCGCCGCGATCCAAGCACCCGAGGCGTGCATGCGGGTGCTCGCGCAGCAGGCCGTAGAACTCGGCGCGCAGGCCATCCATCTCGGAACGATCAATCATTGGCCGCCGCACATGGATCACCTCTCCCCACAGGCGTGTATTGATTTCGATACTCGCGTTCTACTTTATCCCGGTGGACTGTTCGGATTGGATGAGCCCGTGGAGTCCGTCCGTCTGAAGCATCTTCGTCGCTCCATGCAGGATCAGGCGTACCATGTGCTTCTAGAGCGTCACGACCTCGACCATGTATCACGAGCGATCCGCATGGCGTTGGCACCCTATGCCGGTGCGGCTGCATACCATACGAACTACGCCGATGGTCGGGCGATCGGCTGGCAGAATGACACCGCACTATACGAGGTGGCCCGCCAGATCATGGCCAGAGAGTTAATGGATCGTGTGTTGCAAGGGAGATTCGCCGATTCGTTGAAGGAATTCAACAAAGATGCACTGTGGCGACGATTGATGTTGGCGGGGAGACGGTTTCAGGTGGAAGTGCAAGGTACTCGGATACGTCTCGCCGCACGCGGTGACGATCGGAAAGTCGAAACCGAAGTCGTTCTGGATCTGTTCAATAATCGGCGGGCTCCCATTTCCGGATGCGTGAAAACGACGGCATTACCCACCGGCTGGTCCGAAATAAGTGAAAGCAACTGTTTCAGTGACATTCGCGCCGGCGGCGTCAAGCCGTTTCGGCTGAAAATGGCGGCGGACTCGATACCCACCAGCCCCGACGGTCATTCCATCATTCCTTTGGAAATCAAGACGGATGCGGCGGCCACGATTAAGATTGACGCCCTCGTGTCATGCGTGACCGCGCGTCGGATCAATCAATCCATAACGATAGACGGTAACTTGGAGGACTGGGCTCAAGACGGCAGCAATGTGGCCGGCGACTTCCATCTGATTTGCCCCGGCACGAAAGGAACGAGTCTCGGCGGGCGCCGGCCTACCTCGCGAACGATGGGCTTTGTCGCGCGAGACGATACCTCCCTTCTGATCGGAATCACGTGCCACACGACGGGATCCGATCGGACGGTCGCGATGCGTCGCAAGGCCGTCGTATACGAGGATATGATTCCCGTGGGCGAGGAACTCGTCGAAGTCTTGATCGACCCCCACAACGCCGGTTCCCGGTCACCGGAAGACCTGTTTCATATCGTCGTGAAACGAAGCGGTATCGACGTCACCGAAACGGGCATTCGATTCGATCCCCCGTGCGGTCTTTCGCAACCTTGGCCGGTCGATATCGAGATCGCGACGCGGGTGGCATCCGATCACTGGAGTGTCGAAATGCGGATTCCCCTATCCGCATTCGGCTTGGGCGGCCTGTCGCCCACGACTTGGGGCTTCAATATCACCCGTTTCGACCTCGCGGCGAAGGAATACAGCACCTGGTCGGCTGCGTCACGTAACGCCTACGATCCCGCGTCGCTGGGGAATCTGTATATTCCCTAGCGACGGCCTCTGACCGGAATTGTTGCGGTTCGTTGATTCCTTTCATCTGCCTGCTAGCATGTTTCATAGGGGCTGTGCATCGAAATCGGTGCGCCGGCTGGTTTTTTTTTGGCAAGTTCTTGTGGGATAAGCATGGTTCGAACGGTTCGTGTCCGGCAATCCGATAGACCCACCGCGTTCACGCTGATCGAACTTCTGGTTGTCATCTCCATCATCTCCCTTTTGATTTCCATCCTCTTGCCCTCCCTCAGTCGTGCGCGGGCTCAGGCGAAGAGTCTTCACTGCTTGGCCAAACTAAAGGACATTGGCAACGCCCTCGGCGCCTACGAAAACATCAGCGGCGGGTCCCTCCCTCCCGCGCTTTGGAATCCTGATCAGAATGATCTGAATTCCGACGACAAAGGCGTTCAGCACCCCGGTGGGCGGCCATCCGTCGTAGAGTACGGCTGGACGGAATTGCTTTTCACGTACCTGTACTCGCAGCCGGTTCGCTTGGAAGCGAATTACCCGGTACAACGAAACCTGGACAGCCGTGCGTGGCAAGAGTACTTCATCTGTAAGGCGGTGGGCAATGCAGATGGCGTCAGTAGCGGCCACTATCGTGTCTATCTGCCTAGTTGGAGCGCAGGCAGCTACGTCCTTGATGGCGAAGATCGATACGACGAGTCGTTCTCGCGCGCCGATCCTCGCCGGCCCGCCAGTCGTGATCGCATACGCCCCAGACTTCCTCTGATCGGCGATGCCAACGAGGAGTCGGAACGCGGTGACGGCTTGGGCAACGACGACTGCAGCTTTATCGACGCCGGAGAGGCGGACTACGCAGGGTCCAACGGACGGACCAACGGCAATCGGTTTTCAGACCGTCATTACGGTGGTACGAATTACCTGTTTCAGGATATGCACGGCGCATGGGATGTTCGGCTGCGGACCGAATTGGCTCGGGACTACGACCTGAACAGCGTTCAAGATATCGACGTTCAGCCGTAAACGCCTCCGCCACGGGCTTACCCACTTCGCTGGACTAAGGATCAGGCATCGGCGGCTGGCTCACGCTCGAGGTCCTGAGGGGCGGCTGGGACGCTCCCTGACGGTCGCGGTACTGATTCCGGCGATACCGGGGCCGCAGATATGCCAGCCGGAAGGCTTGCCCAAAACGCTACGGCCGGTATAACTTCGCCTCTTTCCCATAATGATTTGATTTGGGCTCCAGCAGATGAAAATCACGGAAATCCTCGAACAAGACTGCGTATGTTACCCCTTGCAGGCCGCCGACAAGCCCGGCGTGATTGCGGAACTGGTTGATGTGCTGCACGCGAAGGGTCACTTCACCGATCGAGACATGGCTCTCCAGGCCGTGCTGGCGCGCGAGCGGACCCGATCGACGGGGATCGGATTGGGGCTGGCCGTGCCGCACGGCAAGACACCGGCCTGCGAAGAACTCGTCATCGCCTTCGGTGTGCCGGAGATACCGATTGAGTTCGAGAGTGCCGATGGACGTCCCTGCCGGGCCATCGTGTTGCTGGTGAGCCCGATCGACAAAACCGGTCCCCACATACAGGCCTTGGCCAACGTGAGCCGCCTATGGCAAATCGACGCATTCCGGAAAGCCTTGGCCAAGGCGGAGTCCTCGGCCGACATCTACGCCGCGATCACTCGCCACGAGGCATAGCGCCGCGCGGTCATCCCAAAAATAAGAGCTGCGAAATCGGCGGGGCTTGCCGCCCCATGTGCAACTATTGCGCGATTGAATCTACATGATGCAGGGGCGACGCCCCGCGAAGGCGATTTCGGACAATCCTTAAACCCTTTATCCACAACAAGTAACGACCACCCCAGGGTGCATTTGGCTCTTTCTTTCATCACGATCCGGCGGCGTTGGCACGGTGACTGATAGGAGAACGGACGCCAACGGTGGCGTGGCGGATTACGAATATGCGCTTGCGAACGAAACCGAAAATGGAAATACCGAATGACAACCTCACGACGCTCGATTGGTCGGCCATCGGCCGGCTGGTGCGGCGTCGCACGCTCGATTCGGTGTCGACTCATTTTCGTTTGTTAGCGGCCATGCCATCAAATTCAGACCCCGAGCCGAAACGACACGGCCTGAATCGAGACGCGCGATGAGCACATACGGAATTTGGCTATCTGCGGCGGGCATGAAATTGAACGATCACCGTCAGGCGGTTCTCACAAACAACGTGGCGAACGCCGATACGACGGGATTCAAACACGACCTCGCCATATTCACCCAGCGTTCCATCGAATCTCGGGAAAACCCGACCGCACCGGGATTGTCGGCGCCGGGGCTTGCGGGTCTTTCAGGTGGGGTTCACGTTCGACCCTCGTTTATCAGTTTCGCACAGGGACCAATCGTACGCACCGATCGGCCGTTGGACGTCGCCATTCAGGGCGAAGGATTCTTCACGGTCAGCAACGGCGACGTGACCCGCTACACGCGCGACGGCGAATTTGCCCGAAACAAGAGGGGCGAGTTGGTATTGGCGGCAGGTGACGGACGCTGGCGGGTGCTCGGCGACGACGGATCCCCGATCGTTCTCAGCGAAGATGGCAAACCCGCCTCGATCCGGTCCGACGGCACCGTTCGAGAAGGTGAAGAAGTCATTGCCGTGCTTGGAATGGCGAAGCCGGAAGACCTGACACGACTCCGTAAGGTAGGCGAAAACCTTTTCGAGCCCGTCGATACGCCCATGAGCCCCGTCGAGACCAATCTGGTGGAAGGTTCGCGTGAGTCATCGAATTTCGATGTCATGAAGGGGCTCGCTTCTTTGATCGCGGTATCGCGAGCGTATCAGCTCAACGCCACGATGATCCAACTCCAAGACCAGATGTCGGCACAGGCCGTTTCTCGAATTGCAAGAGTGGCATAGGAACCGATAAACGATGGCAATCACGGCACTACACGCAGCCGCCTCGGGAATGAGGGCACTCGACGAGAAGCTCAACGTCGTCGCCAACAACCTCGCGAATATCAACACCCAGGGATTCAAACGGTCTCGCGTCAATTTCGAGGACCTGCTCTATCAGGTCAAGCGAGAGCCGGGCATCCCGAACGCCCAAGATGAACCGATTCCACTAGGCATCTTGGTGGGCACGGGCGTCAAGGTTTCCAATACGCAGTTGAATTTTTCGGCGGGTGCGGTGGACACGACCGACAGACCCTTCGACTGGGCCATTGAGGGCACGGGCTTCTTTCAAGTGCTGACCGTGGAAGACGGCGCCGAGACCATCGCCTATAGCCGCGCCGGCAACTTCACGGTGAACGCGGAAGGTAATATCGTGATGGGCAATAGCGACGGCTCTCCGATCGAACCGCCAATATCCGTACCGGATGACTTCATTCAACTCACTGTCGGTCGCAACGGAGAGGTGCGCGTACGACAGGAAGGGTCGAGCACGTTGAACACGATCGGCCAGATCGAGTTGGCCCGTTTCATCAACCCGGAGGGTCTCAAGCAGATCGGACGAAATCTCTATGTCGAGACGGACGCCTCGGGTACGGCGGTGCCGGGTACGCCGCAAACGGACGGTCTCGGGGCGATCAACCAAGGACAGTTGGAAATGAGCAACGTCGATCCCGTTCGTGAATTGATCAATCTGATCACCACGCAGCGGGCATTCGAGCTGAACAGTCAGTCGATCCAGAGCGCGGACGAGTCGCTTAGGGTCGTTTCAAACTTGAGAAGGTTCTAACGAACGGAATGATGTGACGTAGGCGAGACATCGCCCGTCAGAGACTCCAGAGGATTTCACGACCTCGCAGGATGCAAACATGATACGCAAGGATTACGAAAAGACGCAGCGTTTTGACGGCCCACACCATGTGAGGGTGAGCATCGCGTGTGGGCTCGCACTCGCAGCGCTCGCCGGTATGAACGCCCATGCCGGCACGATTCGTGTTTGGCCGGCGGCCGTCGTCGTCGATGACTTTGTTCGCATGGACGATGTGTGCGACTTTCAAGGCTTCAGCGAAGAAGCGGTGCGGTCACTTTCCGAGTGGATCGTGACCGATTCGCCCCCCGCGGGCGGCACGCGAATCATCCACATGGACATGATTCGTTCCGCCCTATCCGCGGGCGGCCTGAACATGGCCACCGTGACCCTCTGCGGCGGCGCTGTTTGCGAGGTCACCCGTCCGGCCAATCCAATTCCCCGGCCCGAACGGCAAGGTGCTACGGAATCGCAGGGCAAACGTCCCAATGGAAGGGGCGAATCGATTGACCGATCGACCGCCGGAGCGGGCAGCGCCGCAGGCATAAGAAACGATTCGACGCTTCGGCAAACGATTCTCGATTATTTCAATAACGATCTGAAGCGTTACGGCGGGACGGCGAACGTCGTTTTCGACCGGGCAAGCGAACAGGTACTCGACCTCGCAGGCCCGGAATACACTTTTTCCATTCGACGGCGCAAGGGAATGCCGCTGGGCTTGACATCCGTCGAAGTCGACGTCCTTGCCGGCACACGGGTCGTCCAGACGGTCTCACTCATCGTACAGGTGACGATGACACGGCGTGTCGTCGCGGCCCGGAAATCGATCAACCACCGCGCCACCATTCGCCCGTCCGACGTTCATCTGGTATCCACGATTGTCGCCCGCCTCGACGGAAAGGGGCTGGACGATGTCGCTTTGGCGATCGGACAACGGGCCAAACGATTCATCTCGATCGGTGCGATCCTGGAGCCCTCGCTATTGGAGGAAGTACCATTGGTCAAGCGAGGTGAGTTGGTGACGATCTCCGCCGCCATCGGTGGCGTGCGCGTCGTGACGACCGCCAAAGCCGCCGGAACCGGATTGCTGGGTGAGGTCGTACGCATCCGTTCCCTGAGCGACAGACACGTGGAATACGACGCAGTGGTCGTGGGTCCGGGTCGTGTCGAGATGGCGGAAGTGCGATTGCCGATCATTCACCAGCAAGTGGCGACGAGGGCTGGATCATGAGAAAGCAAGGGTGTGTGTTGGTTGTGTTTCTCGCGAGCACCACGCTCGGCCAAGCCTCTTGGGCGCAAACCTCATCGCTCGGTGCCAAGAAGAGGCAGTCCGAGGTGGGAAAAGTTATCCCCCCGCCTACGCGCGAGTCCCAGCTTGTCGAGCGCAATTTAGTCTACGAGCAATACGCATGGACGGCGTCGAGACCTCGCCTGCCCAAGACATACGCACCGGGTGATCTCATCACGATCATCGTTCGCGAACGCCGCAGTTTCGAGGCGGAGGCCGATCTGGAACGAAAACGTAGATGGAAGATCAAGAGCGAACTCGATGCCTTTATCGATTTCACTGATGGCGGCATCGGGGCGTCGGCGTTTCAACGCGGCAAGCCCAACATCGAGTACCGGTTCGATCAGCAAACCAAGAACGAAGGCGACACCTCACGCGAAGATAGGTACACCACGCGTCTCACAGGGAAGATTATCGATGTGAAGCCCAACGGCCTGCTGGTGCTGGAAGCCCGCGCCCGCTTCGCCCATGATGAAGAGATCAGCCGGATCACGTTCACCGGCACGTGCCGCAAAGAAGACGTTACCGCGGACAACACGATTCTCAGCACACAGGTCGCGGACAAGAACGTGGTTATCCACAACGAGGGTGCACTGCGTTCGATCGCCGCCCGTGGATGGATTCCCAAACTCCTCGATCTCCTGAGGCCTTTTTAGCATGAATCGTCTATTTCTATTATCGCTAATCACCACGGTAACGGTGGTCGCACCTGTCGCAGGCCAGATTCCCCAGGCGCGGGTCGGCGACATCACTCACCTCCAAGGACAAGGGACCAACGTTCTTGTGGGTCAGGGACTTGTCACCGGCCTGAATGGAACCGGCGACGGCGGAAAGTACTTGCCGACCATGAACGCCCTGGCGCGTATGATGGCGCGATTCGGCGTGGCGATTGAATCGTTGGACGATGTCCAGGCGGCCAAAAACGTCGCCATTGTCACCCTCGAGGCGATTATCCCGGAGCACGGGGCGCGGGAGGGCGAATTAATCGATGTCCACGTCACGGCGCATGCCGCCAAGAGCCTGGCCGGCGGTCGCCTATTGTCGACGCCGCTCATTTATCACGATCGGACGGTGAAGGGTCTGTTCGGATTTGCCCAAGGCACGATCACGGTCACGGAAAAGACGCCGACGGCGGGTGTGGTCCGAGGCGGCGCCCGCATGGAACAGGATGTGTTAATGACCGTCATTACCACCGGATCCGAACTCCGTGCGTCCGGACACCGCAGTCCCTGGATCAAACCGAACGAAACCTACATTACGCTGGTGCTCGACGGCGTACACGCGGGTTGGCCGATGGCCGCTGCCGTCGCCCAAGCCGTCGACAAGGAACTGAGCATTTCCGCCGAAGTCGAGCGTGTCGCCTTGGCCCTCGACAGCAAGAGCATCGCCGTGCTGCTCCCGGTGCATCAGCGAAGCGATCCGGCATCGTGGATTCGCGACGTCCAGGTCACACCCATTCTGATGGAATCAAACGAGGCCCGGGTCACCATCAACCGTAAGACCAACACGATCGTCGTCACGGGCGACACGCGTATTTCAGACGTTGTCGTTTCGCAACTTGGCATGACGATCACGGTCGCGAACCCGTTGCCCGATGGTAGCACCCTGCCGCCGGCTGCGTTCGAACAACACGACTTCGTGGCGCTGGATGATCCGGCAAACCGACTACCCAACGTGCAGGACCTCCTGCAGGCCCTCAATCGATTGAAGGTACCGTTCAAGGACCGAGTGGCCATCTTGGAAGAAATTCACCGCGCCGGAAAGCTGCACGCGCGGATTCTATACGAAGGATAAGTATGTCCGCCACCGCCATAGATCATGCGAAGAGCGTCGATCCGGCCATTGGGCGGGGTTTGGCACAGTTGCGCGAGGTGTCCGGCAAAATCGCCGGAAGGATCTTCTACGGCACGATGCTGCGTTCCATGCGAGAGAGCGTCTTGAAGGGTGAGTACGGCCATGGAGGCCGTGGAGAAGACATCTTCGCCGCCCAGCTTCACGGCATTTTCGCGGAACGGCTGGGTGCCGCGAAGCAGAACCCGCTGGCTGAATCACTCTATCGTCACCTGGAAAACCAGCAAGCCAACATCACGCGGTCGCGACTACAAGGAGGAGGATGAACCCAATGAGTGAGAACGCACACCGGCGAATCGATGATCTGATCAAGCTGCTGAATCGCTTGTCCGCGCTACACGAAGATCTACTAGGCGTCATCCGCCGAAAGATCGACGCCATGAAGCGCGCGGACATCGAGGGCATGCGTGAATTCGGTGAACAAGAACAATCCATCGTCGTCCAGATCGGTGAACGGGAAGGACTACGACGCCAGTTGATGGACCTGATCGGTGAGGACTTCAAGTTGCCCGCGCGATCCGCGCGATCCGTTTCGCTCAAACAGCTAGGCGCTCGAATTCCGACAGCGTGGCAATCGATCCTAGGCGACGCCGGCGATCGCTTGCGAAGCTGTATGACCCGCGTGGCGGCGGCCAATCGCGTGGCCGGTGAGATTGCCCGCCAGGTCGTCACCCACCTGAAATGGGTGTTCGCCTCCGTTCGACCGGACGACGGAGAACCAGTCGGATACTCGCGTACGGGCATGCTGGTGTCGAATACGGAAACGCGTCTTTTCGACGCAATGGGATAGGACACAATGGGACTCCTGAACTCGGCATTACATATCGGTCGAACCGCGTTGCTCGGATACCAGGGCGCCCTGCAGGTCATCGGTAATAATATCAGCAGCGCCGGAACCGAAAACTACACCCGACTGTCGCCGCAGCTCAGTCCGTTACAGGGTGATACACTTACCGGCAATCTCAAGCCGGGCGCGGGGGTCGCCTTGAGCGGCATCCAACGAAATATCGACGAAGCCCTGGAGAGTCGGGTCCGCTTGGCCATTGGAAGCGTGCAAGCAAACGACGCGCAGCGCGCCGCCTTGCTGCGAATCGAACAGACTTTCAGCGATTTGAGCGGCGCCGACATTGGGTCGCGACTCACGAACTTCTTCAACAGTTTTGAAGATCTCCAAAACCGACCCGACGATACCGCCACACGTGAACTCGTCCTCGCCGCCGGCACGCAACTGGCCGGCGCCTTGCTGACCGCTCGTACCGCGTTGATCGATGTGGGCGACGATATCGACGGGCAGATTGTGGGGCTGGTCGAATCGGCGGACAATATTGCCGGTAGGATCGCCAGGCTCAATGAGGAAATTACGGTGGCCGAGGCCGGTACGAGAAGCCAGGCGACCGGTCTACGCGACCAGCGAGACACGCTTCTTCGTGAGCTGAGTCAAATCTTCGACGTCACCGTACGTGAGCAACCGAACGGCGCGCTGAATGTGTATATCGGCAGTGAGGCGCTGATCCAGGGCAACTTCGTTCGGGGTCTCATCGCCGTCACCCAAAGCGACGGCACGTTTAATCACACGACCGCCAGATTCGCGGACACCAACCAGCAGATCGATATCACCGGCGGACAGTTGGCCGGACTGATCAGTAGTCGCGACGTCCACGCATTCGGACGAATCGACTCGATCGACCAATTGGCGGCGGCGATTATCGCGGAAGTCAATCGCGTGCACGCCGACGGCCAGGGATTCGTGGGATATGAGTCGTTGACCGGTGCGGTCAACGTCTTGGCCACCAATGCCGGGCTGACCGATCCGGCAACCGGTCTTGCGAGCGCCGTCCAGGACGGCAGCTTCTACATCACGGTGATCGACGAACTCACCAAAACGCCCGTCGCCTTCCAGATCAACGTGGTCGTGGGCTCGCCCGGCGGTAATACGACGCTCGAATCACTGGTCAGCGACATCAATGCCCAGGTGGAGGGCCTTACGGCGTCCGTCACAAGCGACAATCGAATTGCCTTCGAGGCCGACGACGGCCTTTCCTTCGTGTTCGGTTACGACGGCCAGCAGGCACGAACGGATTCGTCCGGCGTGCTGACCGCGCTGGGCGTCAATACTTTCTTTACCGGCAGCGACGCCCGCAACATGGCCGTCAACCAAACAATCCTCGAGCAGTCACTGCTGATCGCGGCGTCGGCCGTCAGCCTACCGGGCGAAGGTAGCAATGCGGGACGAATCGCGGGGATTGACATCGTAGGCAGCGCGTCTTTAGGGGGATCTACGATTCCCGATTTCTATCGTTCGATCGTCAACGCCGTGGCGGTCACCACCCGGGCATCCATCGAGGCCGAAGAATCCTCATCCGCGATTCTCGCTTCTTTGAACGCTCAAAAAGGGAGCATCAGCGGCGTCAATCTTGATGAAGAAGCGATTTCACTGTTGAAGTTCGAACGTGCCTTTCAAGGCGCGTCGCGGTACATCAGCTCCGTGAGCAGAATGCTTGACGAACTGATTTTGTTGATTCGGTAGATAGCGAACCCGAGATCACGACGTACGGATATACGTAATTATGGCGATCAACCCCGTGAATCTGTCGCGCGTAAGTCAGTCGATGCGAACCAGCTTCGTCACCAGTTCGCTACGGCGCAACCAGCTCGAGCTGCTGAGCACGCAAACCCGTATCGCCAGCGGGCAACGCTTCATTTCGCCGAGTGACGACCCGGTCGCCTCCTCCCGGGTCATGGATCTCACACACATGCTGGCGCGCCAATCCCAATTCATGGCCAATGTCTCACATGGGGACAATGTTCTTGCGGCGGCGGACAGCGCGGTCACGGAAATCAACAGCCTGCTGATCGAGGCGCAAACGCTCGCCAGCCAGAACGTCAGCAATCTGACCAGTGCGGCGGAACGAGAGGCCGATGCCGAGCTCATTGCCGCGATTCGACATCAATTACAACTCGTCGGCAATCGGCAGTTCGACGGTCGTTTCATCTTTGCCGGACGGGACACGACCGACCGACCGTTCATCGAAGTCCTCAGTGGCGTGGCCTACGTCGGCGATACGGGCGATTTACTGACGCGGGTCAGCGACGCTCAGACGGCAGTGATCAACGTGCCGGGCAATCTTCTCTTCGGTGCGTTGTCGAGCCGAATCGAATCCGGCGCGGATCTGAGCCCCCTGATCACCGAGCAAACGCGACTCGAAGATCTCGGCGGTGCCAACGGTGAGGGTGTGCGCATCGGACGACTGATCTTTAACGAACCAGGCGGTGCGGGCGTCTAC
>JADFIX010000009.1:1570-3161 GCA_022566435.1 Planctomycetota bacterium | reverse complement strand
TTATACTGACCAAGGTAAAGGTAGGTTTTCGCAAATCCCTCCAGGGCTTCCAAGTTATCCGGCTCGAGCCTGACCGCCTCCTTATCGGACGCCGGTCTGACGATTACTCCGGGCAACACCGCAGTGACGATTACCGACCAAAGCAGCGGCGTGGTCGCCGGATCGCTGGGAATCCTCACTCGAACCGCCACCACGAACCCGATCGATGGTATCGCGCTCGAGGCGCGGTTGACTCGGGTGACGCCGATCGCCGCCATGGCACTCGGCGGCGCCATCGACCTCGACAGCGGCGTCATCCTATCCAACGGATCGGCCTCGGAAACATTGAACTTCAGCACCGCCGAAACCGTTCAGGACATCATCAACGAAATCAACAACGCAGGACTGTCCGTGCGCGCCCGCATCAACGAAACAGGCACGGGCATCGATGTAATCAATCTCGTTTCGGGCACATCGCTGACCATCGGCGAGAACGGCGGCACCACCGCCGACGACCTCGGGATTCGTTCACTCAATCCTGCGACACCGCTTAGTCGCCTGAACGCCGGATTAGGCGTCGAAACGGTCCTCGGCGAGAACGATATTCTCATCACCACCCAGTCGGGCGACGAGATCTACGTCAATCTCGACGATGCCCAAACGATTGGTGATGTCATCGTTCTGATCAACGCCGCCGCTACCGACGCGGCGGTGTCGTTGGTCGCGGACTTAGCCGTCACCGGCAACGGAATTCGCCTGACCGACAACACCGGCGGCACCGGACCGCTTACCGTCGCGGACGTCGGCTTGTCACAAGCCGCGACACAACTCGGTTTGACCGGATCCGCGGATCCGGCGGACAGCGAACTGATCGGACGTGACAGCAACCCGATTCGAACACAGGGCATTCTCACGGCCTTGCTCGACCTGGAAGCGGGCCTGCGGAACGATGACACCCGGGCGATCACCCTTGCGGCCGCACGAATCGATCCACAGATCGAGGACGTGACTCGGATACACGGAATATTGGGCGCCAAGGCAAAGGCGATGCAAGAGACCCTCGCGCAGATGGAAGATGCCGGCACGATGGCGGAGATCTTTCTTTCGGAAGTTCGTGATCTCGACTTTGCCGCCGCGGTGACACAGATGCAATCGACGATCACACAACTGCAAGCCACGATGCAGACCAGTAGCGTGCTGTTGAATCTATCGCTAATGGATTTTCTGCGATGATGGGGGAAAATCTCGCGCGATTGCGTAGTTTGGATTTTCACGAAATCCGCGTCTCAATGACCGGACGCCGGGTTTCGAATGGTTGTCTGATGGGAGATGTCGGAGCACGACAAATGGATGGGTCGTGTGCCGTGGGACGCTATTGGAGAGCGATCGTAGGTCGGTCGCAGCGTACCAGTGAGCCAGCCTCCAGGATTCGGTCATGGGAGACTCGCGATGATTATTGAAACGTCGCGTTTCGGGCAATTGGAAGTGGATGAGCCCGGTTGATTACCTTCGATGAGGGTATCCTCGGGTTCGCCAACTATCGGGAGTATGCCCTGATTCAGACAGGCGAGGGCAGCGGGTTTTTCTGGCTCCAGTCTGTGAGCACGCCGGA
>JADFIX010000009.1:0-1560 GCA_022566435.1 Planctomycetota bacterium | reverse complement strand
CATCCTGGGATTCCCGGATCAAAAGCGCTATGCGCTGGTCCAGACGGGAGAGGGCAGTGGCTTTTATTGGCTGCAAGCCGTCTGTACGCCTGAGCTGGCCTTTGTCGTCTGCGATCCGAGGTTGTTCGTCACGGATTATCAGGTCCCAGTCAAAGTGGAAGAACTTCAATCGATCGAATTATCGGAGGCTTCGACGGGCCAGGTCTTCATCATCGTCAACAAGGTCAAGGACTTGCTGACCGGCAATTTCCAAGGTCCGTTGGTGGTCAATGTGGAAAACCGGCACGGAAAGCAGCTCGTATTGAGCGACAAGCGGTATTCGACCCGCCATCCGCTCATGAAACTGTCCAACCCCGCCGCGTTCAGTCGAACGGGCTGACCGCGCGGGTGGTCTGATCGGTAGAGTCGAGGCTACAATATCATGACAAGATATGCGATGCCTCCTACTCCGATCCATATACGGGGCACGCCGTTGATCGGATCGCCGCCGCAGGGTCGATGCTGAACGCCCTGCCGTGCGTGTGATTCGCCCGAACGATGTGCGGGTTTTCCGCATCGGCATCGCAAGGAAGGAGCCGGGTATGTTGGTGCTATCGAGACAACGTGATGAGACCATCATGATCGGTGATGACGTACAAATCACCATCGTGGATATTCGCGGAGACAAAGTGCGACTGGGTATTAGCGCTCCCCGACACATTCAGGTCCATCGCAAAGAAGTCTACGACGCAATCAAACGAGAAAACGAAGCAGCTGCAAAGATGAAACCGCAAGACATGACGGACGCCATCGAGCAGGAATCGCAGGCCAAGAAGCTCAAAAAATCTGAGCCATTGGAGAATCAGCAGAAACCGGAAGGGAAAGACACGGAGTCGGAAAGACCGAACGGAGTCCGTCGGTCAAACGGATAGGTGATACAGGGCCGAAAGTCCATCTTTTTTGGGTTCTTTCGCACTTCAACTGAGCTATTCAGGGAGGATTGCTCATGTCAAGAATTAACACGAACGTGCCGTCCATTGTGGCGCAGCGACACTTAAGCGTGTCGCAACGAGCACTGGGCCTATCGCTCGAACGACTTTCGAGCGGGTTGAGGATCAACCGCGGCGCTGACGATCCGGCCGGTCTTATCGTGTCGGAGCGGCTGCGCGCGGAAATCTCCGCCATCAACCAGGCGGTCAAGAACTCCGCCCGGGCGATCAACGTGATCGCCACGACGGAGGGGGCGTTGAATGAAGTGGCGGCCTTGATCAGGGATATCGAGGCGCTCGTCATTGAAGCCGCCAACCGCGGCGCCTTTTCCGATGCGGAAACCGAAGCCAATCAGCTACAGATCGATGATACGATTGATTCGATCACCCGGATCGCCAACACCACCAATTTCGCGGGGCGGAAGCTCCTCAATGGCGAATTGGACTACGTGCTCAGCGGCGTGACCACGACGCATGTCACCGACGTCCGCGTCAATGGCGCCAGTTTCGGTTCGCGAGCGTTTATCCCGGTGGAAGTCAATCTTGCGCAATCCGCGCAACAGGCGGAACTGCGATTCACCCAGTCCACCGT
>JADFIX010000725.1 GCA_022566435.1 Planctomycetota bacterium | reverse complement strand
AGCAGGCGCACCGCTTCCTCGGCTTGGTCTTCCCGGATGATGCAAGAGATGCGTATCTCCGACGTGGTTATCATGTCAATGTTGATATTGCCGTCCGCCAGCACACGGAACATTCTTGAGGCATAACCAGGGGTGTTTTGCATGCCCGAACCGACAACGCTGACGGCGGCCAAAGACGAGTCCGTCACTATGGACGCAGACCCCAACTCGCCTATCACCAATTTCACCTCCGATTCCGCCCTCGGCAGGTCGGTACGGCTGACGGTGAAGCTAATATCGGTTGTACGATCACTGCTGGTGTTCTGCACAATGGTGTCCACGCTGATTCCCACTCGGGCCAACGGCTCAAATAGCGCGGCCGCCCGCTTATCTTTTCGTAGGCAATCCCTTTCCAACAGCGCGAGGAACAGCCTCGCTTGTAGTTCCGTGCGGTCGACAGCAGTGAAGATTTCGGCGCATAGCTCTTGAGCTGCGCTCTTACGTTCACCAGCCTGATTTAACAACTCGACGACGACGTCTGTGAATAGATCAGGGTCGGCTGCCAGCGTCGTCGCCAATTCGTCACTAATCGGGCACCCCGCAAGCAATGAATTGCCGAATGCTACAACCTTCAATGGCCGAGGGAGGAACCCCAACTCGCTGATTTGAACCAACGTCTTTGGCTCTACAACAGTGAGCCAAATCTTGCAGCGGATCGGCAGTTCCGCTGGTTGGATTTTCCGCTTGACATAGATTTGCAACGCGACGGCTCGCGCCCGAAACGAAACCTCGCACTGTCGAAGAGAATCCTCGCCGGCTTCGTTTTCCATGTGATCGACAGCGCGTAGCCATAGATCAGCGCGCGTGCAATGTTCGTCCGCAATCGCTCGAATCAGCCGTACGAGACGGTTCTCGGCCTGGCCACCTTTCTCGGCTCGCAGCAGCATCTCGGCGTATTTCGCAACGATCAGTTCACGGAATTCGTGCAAGTGGGAACGCATGCCCGCCGCGGACCACCAATCCGCAGGCTGGTCGTGATTTCTGACAAGGAACTGAACCGTTTGGCGGCGTCCTTGCGCAGATTCCCACAGGCGAGCGCGCCATTGAGGTTGGGCCAAGTACGCTGCGATCTCCTCGTCGGTCAGAACACGGCGATCGGTGGTCCGCACGCGCAGCTCGCGGCGCCAGTTCGCGATGAGCGACTTTCGGCGGAGCTGCCCCTCTTCCTCACCTTGCCGCCATCGCCGCCAGTGGGATTCAAGTTCTTGCAATCTGTCCTGAATGATGAGCTGCTGGGCGTACCGTACGTAGGCCAATTCGTCGGCGATGTCCGTCTGTTGGACGATCGGTTCGGCAAACGTGTCAAGAAACCCAGATTGGCCGGGGAAGTCAGCATCCAGCATCGGGGGCTCAGCATTCTCTCCGCGATACGTGCTCACAATTTCCGCGCAACAATTCTTGTACGTCGTGTGATACTGCTCGTAAGTGGAAAACGTTATGGGATTGGCCATCTCCGGCGGCAGGCACCGAATCAACGCGTAGATGAGCAGCGCCGCAAGCCCCGGCTCCGCCACCAAGTAGACACCCCCGCGGTTCAGGTACAAGGCTGGCAACATTTCGACAAAGTGCTGCAAACGATCGCTTTGCGGCTTTCCGCAAAGTCGCTGTGGCGCCAAGTCCAGCGCCTCGCGACGACCCGTATCGGGCGGGGTTTCGCTGCGGAGCACACTTTGTAAGCCGGCGAGGCGCAATAAGCCCGCTCCGTGCTGGGGCGACCACTTTGGCAGGTCGTGTGAATCCGTAAGTGGTGGAGACTTTGGGTCGTTCCATACCAAATCAGAGGAGCTGCCCCATGCGCCGTCGGACCCCCAAAGCTCGATCACTTGGCGTGCCGTGAGCGCTTCGGGCGATGATGGTAGAATGACGTGCGAAAAAAAGCTCCTGGCGTTCCCGGTGCTGTCGCGCGACGAATACGCCGCCGCGACGGCGGCAACGTGACCGTCAGGCATCGGCAGTCGAGCCAGGCGGAATGGCGCCTCGTCGGGGCGCAATCCCTTGCCGGAGCGAGCGGCGCCGGACATCTCGATCGGCAAACGATATGCTGTCAGACCGGTCAACGACTGAACTAGCTGGTTTGATATCTCCTCTCTTGGCAGAGAAGCCGCGCGCACGCTGTATTCCGCCTGGCCAATCTTACTCGTCGCCGCCGTGCAGTGCGTGTAGTAGAGCTGGTCAAACATGCCAAGAGGCTCGACACATGAGGGGACTTCCGGATATCTACGCAGGGGTCAGCCCATGCGGTGGCCTAAAGGTCAAACATGGCTCCGACTCGCTCGCTCCATGATCGTTTGCGCCCCTTTTTCCGCCGCGGGGGCACCCTTTGGCTGGATCGCACAGCGTCAAATTCAAGCGCCTGCGTGCAACAGACGGGCTCGCCCAAGGGTAATTCTACAACAGGCCAAACCGAGATATACAACTCGACGCCCGTGTTGGGAAGGGGTAAATCAAACGTCGAATTCTCGCGAATAAAGTCGGCATGGAGCACCTTGTCTTTCGTATCGCAATCACCGATTCCCGATGGCCGGCGGCCCCATTTTGCACCGACGACGCAGTGACTGATCTTGCCGGCCTCCGGCCACAACCAACTGACACGGGCCATTTTGGGAGTCAACAAGCGGGGGAGCTTGAATTGTGGATTCTCTCGCGGTCGATGTACGCGCAGCACATGCTCTTGGACCCACGCCCGCAGCCGATCATTCCAGCGGGCGAATTGTTCCGTATACCGCCGAACCGGCTCTACATGAAAACACTCAACAAAGCGCTGGGGATCGTTATTTGCCTGAAGAATCCTGAGCAGCTCCCTCGCTACTGAGGATCGCTGGCTAGCCGCCTCGATTTCCTCTTGTCGCTTGCACAACGGTGGATAGCCTTCGAGCAGTGGATCGCGCGCAAGGTCTGTCGTGCCGAAGTCGTCTCTTTCTTCCAGCGCCTGCTCGCAGCGATTCCAGGCAGTTGTCCTATCACGCGCCACAAAGATGCGTTCGCGGTAGGGCTGGCAGTCGCCCTTGGATCCGGGTCTGGTACACGGATTCGTACGCGTTTGGAAGTCGCACTCAGCGGAGAGCGCCCAATTGAGGTCTCGCCGGTTGACCCGCTGCGGCAGCTTCACCTTACAGCGGGCATCCTCGAGTTCATCGTCTC
>JADFIX010000724.1 GCA_022566435.1 Planctomycetota bacterium | reverse complement strand
AGGTTTCAGAAATACGTCACTTTTTTTTCTTCCTCCTTTCCCACGCCTTCGTGGCGCAAGGCTGACATGTCGCTGCCCCGTTGGGGCGTACAACGATCGCACACGAACAACCGGGGTTAACAGCCGCATAGGGTGCCGTCCCGGACGTACCGTTCTTGCTTGTGTAGATCAACGAGGGTGGACACCCTTCCCTATGTCAGGCGCTCGCCGCTTCGTGCTCTTTCTTATGCTGTTCCACAAGTTGCTTCTGGATATTGCCCGGCACGGCTTCGTAGTGCGAAAACTCCATCGCGTAACTGCCCTGCCCACCGGTGATGCTCGAGAGTCGGGAGTTGTAGTCCGCCAGTTCGGCGAGCGGAACCTGTCCACGAATCAGTGCCATATTGCCGGGAAGTACCTCTTGTCCTTGCGGTCTACCGCGCCGTGACGCCAGATCGCCTTGAATATCGCCGACGTTGTCGGCGGGCAGCGTCACCTCTAAAGTGACGATCGGCTCGAGCAAGACCGGCTTAGCCTTCATGAAGGCCTCCTTGAAGGCCCCGCGACCGGCGATCTGGAAGGCAATGTCTTTGCTATCCACGGGGTGCGTCTTTCCGTCCACCAGCTCGACCTTGACATCGACAACCGGATAGCCGGCGATCACCCCCGCTTCCATCTGGCCGCGAATCCCCTTGTTGACGCTGGGCCGAAACCCCTGATCGATGGACCCGCCGAAAATCTTGTCGATAAACTCGTATCCTTCGCCACGGTCGGCCGGGTACACATTGAGGAAGACACGACCGAATTGCCCGGCACCGCCGCTTTGCTTCTTGTGCGTGTATTCGACGTTGTCCGCCCGACCGGTAATCGTCTCACGGTAGGGAATGCGCGGCGGCTTGGTGTCCACATTTAATTTGTACACGTTGGCCATACGGGCGAGATAGATTCGAAGCTGCTGCTCGCCCATTCCGCGGATGATCGTCTCGCCACCGGCGCCTTGTTCACATTTGAAGCACGGATCTTCTTCGGCAAAGCGTTTCAGGACGGTGATAATCTTGTCTTCATCGCCGCGCGCCTTGGACACCAAGGCGAGTGAGAACATCGGCTCGGGTATGTCCGGCATGGCAATCGAGCCGGGGTCTTTTTCATACACGACGTCGCCCACATTAAGATTGAGTTTCACCAGCGTGATGATGTCGCCCGCGACGCAAGCCTCGATCTCCTTGTATTCAGCCCCAAGTGTCCGCATGGCGTGCCCCGGGCGCATGCCTTTGGGATCATGCACGCTCCTGATGGTCATGTCCGAGGTCAGGCGGCCCGAATGGACGCGAATCGTGAGGTGTTTGATGTGGCTTCGCGTGTCGGTACAGACTTTGAACACCTGCCCCACGAAGGGCGCCAAACGGCTCGGATCAATTTCGGTTTCGTTTTCACCATCCACTTGAACGCGACGTTTGCCGGTGAGCGGGCTCGGACAGCACCAACCGAGCGCGTCCAGGAATTCCGCGATGCCCACGTCGCCACACGAATTCGTGAATAAGATCGGCGTAAACACACCCGAGGCCACGGCCTTCGCCGCAGCGCCGCGCGCTTCGTCATTGCTCAATTCGCCCCCGAGATACTTCTCCATCAGCTCATCGTCGGCCCCGACAACGGCTTCGATGACCGCGGTGTGAGCGTCACTCACGTTCATGATATCCGCATCGCCCGATTCATTCGCAAAACAGTCGATCACCCCCGACGCGCCGCCGCAGGGGAGATTAAGCGGTACGCAGCCTTCGCCGAAAGATTCCTGGATTTGGCCGATCAACTCCGGTAGGTCGAGATTCGGGGCATCGATATGATTCACCACAATCCAGACACCGAGACCGTGTTTCCTGGCGTGCTCCATGATCTTGCGCGTGTTCACCTGAATGCCGGAAGAAGCTGACACGACCACAACGGCGCATTCGACCGCAGCCAGCGCGGCGACGGCCTGTCCGCAAAAAGCCCGGGTTCCCGGCGTATCCACGATATTGATCTCGATATCACCATGCGTCAGATAGCACAGCGAAGATTCAAGCGACGAGAGCCGCTCGCGCGACTCTTCACTGTGATCTAGAATCGAAGATTTGTCCGCGACACTTCCGAGTCGAGTGGTGATCCCGGCCTTGAAAAGCAACGCCTCCGCAAGTGAGGTCTTGCCGGAGCCAGTGTGCCCCACGAGCGCGATATTCCGGAATGTTTCTGTTTTCACTTCAGCCATCGATCACTCCCGTCGCCTAGAACCGCTTGAGCCACAATCCACCTCGCACGGGACAGATCCGCAAGTTCTCGATCCATCCGCGCGGGAGCTTCTCATGCTAGCGAGATTCGACTCTGGCCGCCAGACTCCGCCTCTGGAGGGCTCCAAGCGGGTTTGACAGGTCAACGGACTCCTACCCAGAAGCGGACGAACCGTGGTGCTACCCCCCAATCCCGTCAATTCGGTCGCCACTTCGGGCCGACAAACCGCTGTTGACGCATTGTCCGAAGACAGTCATCCTGACCACCGAGTTCGTCAGGGCTCCATGGGCGGTCACACAAGACCTCGATCCGTTTTCTCGAGTCGATCGACCATGAGGGGCGTTCTTTCAGGGATGAGAAACGTCCAGGGGGTATTTTTTCTGAAAAGGAGTTAGCTCATGCGGAGAATCGGAACTTCTATTTGTGCCGTCGGATTGCTGGTCGGCGCGGGGTGTGCCGCCCTGCCGTTTCTGTTGTTCTCGGACACCGTCAGGGTCACCCTGATCAACGAAACGGGCAGCAGCGTGGATGTCGAGCTGTTTCTGAGCGACGAGCAGAATATCCCTCGGTTGCTGCTTCTGGAAGTGGACAAGGATTTTGTGGACCGCCTGGGCGAACGTGTGGACATGCTCATTTTGCCCGGCGGACGCTTGAGTTTTTTCCGTTCTTGCGACGATTTGCAGGCCATTGTCGTCGGCGACGCCGACCTGAATGTGCTCGGAGGGCTCGGCCCGGACGCCAGTTCCGACGTCATCCGCGACGGCAGCGACTTCGGCTGTGGCGACGAGATTCAATTCATCTTCCACGACGGTGGAAATCTGCTCGATTTTGACGTCGACGTGGTGGTCCTCGAACCCACTTTCGCGATAGGATAGATGGCAACACGATCCGAGACGCGCCCGTAAGGAAGCGGGCTATTTAGAATAGTCGCCATGCCTG
>JADFIX010000723.1 GCA_022566435.1 Planctomycetota bacterium | reverse complement strand
GTGGTCCGAGGAAGCCTTCGAGAAGGCGAAGAAGGAAGACAAACCAATCTTCCTGAGCATCGGGTACGCCGCGTGTCACTGGTGCCACGTGATGGCCCATGAGAGCTTCGAGAGTGAGGAAGTCGCCGAAATCCTCAATCGCCATTTCGTAAGTGTCAAGATCGATCGTGAGGAGCGACCGGACATCGACGAAATCTATATGGCCTACACGCAGATGAAAACGCGGCACGGCGGCTGGCCCATGAGCGTGTGGGTCGATCCGGACGGCGTGCCCTTTCACGCCGGTACGTATTTTCCTAAGCCGCAGTTCATTCGGTTCTTGAACGGTATCGCGGATGCGTGGAAGAACGATCGAACGAAGTTAACCGGAAATCACGCGGCGACAAAGCAATTCTTCGATCGGTGGGCCGGTGGCGCCAAGGCCACAGCCAGCGTGCTGACGAAAGAAGCCGTTGACTCCGCCGGAATCACCATCGGCAATTATTTTGATCGCAGACTCGGCGGCATCAGCGGCGGCGGTTCGAACAAGTTTCCGCCCAGCATGGCCATGGATTTGATGCTCCGCGTGTACCACCGAACCGGCAAGGCGCACTTGCTCGACGCCGTTCGCCTGACGCTGGATCAAATGGCGTACGGCGGCATCTACGACCACCTCGGCGGTGGCATCTGTCGCTATAGTACCGACGTCGAGTGGTTGGTGCCCCACTTTGAGAAGATGATGTACGATCAGGGCCTCGTCAGCTCGATCTACCTCGATGCCTATCAGCTCACGAAAGATCCACTTTACGCCTATACGGCAGCCGATATCTTCAATTATGTCATCACCGATATGCAGGCGCCGCAAGGCGGATTCTATTCGAGTCGCGATGCCGACAGCGGGGGGCTGGAAGGGGCCTTCTACATTTGGACGGTGGAGGAGGTTCACCAGCTTCTCGGCGAGGACGACGGAAAGCTGTTCTGCGCGTACTACGACGTTACGCCGGACGGCAATTGGTTCGAGGCGAGGGGCCACGCGCCGAGCGGTCCGAAGAACATCCTGCGCATCCAAACCCCGTCCGATGCATTCGCGCGGAAACACGATATCCCCTTGGAAGATTTTCAAAAGCGGGTCGCCCAATGGCGTGAGAAGCTTCTCGCGGTCCGCAGCAAACGTGTGCATCCCGGTTTGGATGACAAAGTTCTGACCGGTTGGAACGGATTGATTATCGCCTCGCTCGCCAAGGGGGCACGTGTCCTGGACGAGCCGAAATACGCGGCGGCGGCGGCGAAGGCCGCAGATTTCATCCTCACCCACATGCGCAAGGACGGGCGGCTACTAAGGACCTATCGAGAAGGCAAGTCCCACCTGACGGCCTATCTCAGCGATTATGCGTTTTTCGTCGAAGGTCTGCTCAATCTGTACGAAGCGACTTTCGAACGTCGTTGGCTCGACGAGGCACTGTCGCTGACCGAGACGAGCATCAAGTACTACTTCGACGAGAAGAACGGGGCCTTCTTCTTCACTGCCAGTGACGCGGAAGAACTGCTCGCTCGCTCGAAGAGTCCCCATGACGGTGCGATACCGTCCGGTAATTCCGTCCACGCCTTGAACTTGCTTCGGTTGGCCGTCCTATTCAACAAGACCGAGCTACGGGAAAAGGCGGAGTCCATTTTTGAGGTGTTCGGCGAGGATGTGCTCGCCAGGCCCGGGGCTTTCGAACGCCTCATGTGCGCCGCCGATTTCTACTTCGCTGCGCCCAAGGAAATCGCTCTCATTGGCGATCCGGCCGCCGCCGACACCAAAAAGCTCATGCGAACGGTGTACGATCGCTATCTGCCGAACAAAGTCGTGGTGGGGGCACCGGGTGTCCTGGAAAAGACCGAGATACCGCTCCTCGTCGGCAAATCGCGTCGCGAGGGGAAAGCGACGGCCTACGTGTGCCAGGACTACCGTTGCCGGCTTCCGGTGACGACGGCGGATGCCCTGGCCGCTGAGCTCAAGAGAAAGCCGTGACTTCGGACGAAGGCCCGTCGCCCACCCTCTGGACGAGCGCCCGACAGGTGCCGATACTCTCTTTATGGTGGACTGATTGACCCGTTCTCCGTCGTGCGGTGGGGGCCTTAGTGCGGTGTTTCATGAGTCGTGCGACTGTCGCTACCTCCGCCGAGCCGCATGCTTCAGCTTGCGCGGCCTTGCGAATTCTCGTTCTACAGTCAGGTCCGGGGCGCCGCGCGGGCTAGAGCCCGCGGCTCAGGTAGTCGCGGGACTTAGGAAACTAAGGTAGTAGTGCGACGCTTCACGAGGCCGGTCTTTGTTTCGGGAGGTTTGCAGTTGTCCGAATCGATTTTCCTCGCTCTTATCGGCGCGATGACCGTTTGGATCGGATCGGCAGCCGGCGACCAGGCCCCCGGGGCCGGTCGGCAGTCTCAGACGACGAATGCCGGCGATCTCGAATCACCGGGGCAAGTTGATGATGCCAAGGTCTACAGCACCGCGGAAGATGTGCTCAGGGCCTTGCGGAGTCGCCGACCCACCCATCCCACCATCGAGCCTGCCAGCGCCCGGGGCCGGACGGCACCGGTCAAACTCGCTTTGTGGCCCGAGGGCGCATTGCTGGTGGACCAAACGGGATGGCTGGAAGAAGAGGGGGCATGGTGGGTCTTTCATGCCGAGTCCAACGAAGAGATACCGCCGGTAAAGCTGCTGTCCAACGCCGCGCTGGAAGGTATGGTGCGTACCGCAAGAGGTGCTTCGGAGCCAATCTACTTTCAATTGTCCGGTGAATTCACGGTTTTTCAAGACGAAAACTACCTGCTGCCGCGATTCGCCGCTCGATTGCGCCGTAAGAAGTCGATACCGCGGCCGGAGGTGATCGACGCGACCAAATCCGCGGAACCGGAAGCCGGAAACTCGAGTGCCCCGTCCAAGCCGGCGGTGGCCAGCGATGCACCGGTCGACGACGTGCTTGCTGCGCCGGTCAATCGGCAGCCGGAGCGGCGGTTGGTCTCGGTCGATCGGAGAGCGACGGATAGGGTGGAAAAAAGGGGCCTGCTGCCCGACGGTTCGCCACTCGTGGAGCGACCCGGCAGAGTGACTTCGGGCGCCGAGGGTTGGGTGTTCGCGTTCGAGTCGGACCACCCTGACGAGCCGGAACTCCCGATCCGGCTCCTTCCGAACAAAAGCGTGGAGCTTATGGTGCGGGCC
>JADFIX010000722.1 GCA_022566435.1 Planctomycetota bacterium | reverse complement strand
GGGAAGGAGGCCAAGCCAGTCGGTGGCGTGCCACGAAGCAATCAATGCTGTCGAGCTAGCCCTTTCCGCCATCCCGGGCCACTACGAAAAGGCATTGCGGCTCGTTTATCTCCGGGGCTGTACGCTTCAAGAGGCGGCCGTCGAAATGGGGCGAACCAAGCGTGCGGTCCAGGGGCTGTGTCGTCGGGGGCTGAAACGACTTGAGAAGCGTCTCGGCCATGCCTCCAAATTCTTCAGCTCGGCCAAGTGAGCGGTAAATTCCTGAAAAATGTTGGGCGCTGCACGGCATAATGGGATCAATACTACTGAGAGTGGATTCGGTCGTCTGAGTGCGCGCGCCATCGCTCGCTGGAATAATCAAAGTGAATTCTAGCCCCCCATCGACTCCGACAGGCACCGATCGCCTGCGACGCCTCGCCCATTTGGTCGAAGACGTCGTACGCCGTCGATCGGGCGGCGATTCCGTCAGCGATAGCACGGTGATCGAAGCCCATCCCGATCTCATGCCCGAGCTTGGAGACACTCTCCGAGCCCTTGAACATGTGGAAGAGGCGCACGTCGAGGCCAAGAGCAGAACCGCATCGTCCGACGCCTCCGCCAGGCATTCGGGAGCCCGACATGATGGTCTGGTGTCTCCCTCCTCCGATTCAATTCCCGGTTTCGAACTCCTCGGCGAGACCCACCGCGGCGGGCAGGGCGTCGTACTTAAGGCCATCCAGAAGTCCACCAACCGCGAAGTAGCCATCAAAGTCATGCACGAGGGGCCGTTCGTAGGGTCTCACGGAAAGGCCCGCTTCGAACGCGAAGTTCGAATCCTTGCGAAGCTCAAACATCCCAATATCGTCACCATCCATGACAGCGGCACAGCAGCCGGTAGCCACTACTTTGTGATGGATTGGATCACGGGGCGCCCGCTCGGCGCCCACATGGCAAGCCGCAAGTGGTCAGTCGATGAAGCGCTAGTACTATTCTCCAAGATCTGCGATGCGGTGAACGCCGCCCATTTACGCGGCATTATTCATCGAGATCTCAAGCCTAGCAACATCCTCGTTGACCAAGCCGGCGAACCGCACATTCTGGACTTCGGACTCGCCAAAACCGACACGGACGAGCTCGGCGAATCGACCCAGTGGCGATCGATGACCATGACCGGGCAATTCGTCGGATCCCTGCCGTGGGCCAGTCCCGAACAGGCGGACGGCACGCCCGAACGGATCGACCTGCGTACGGATGTCTATTCGCTGGGCGTGATCTTGTATCAGATGCTGACCGGGCGTTTCCCATACGACGTCGCTGGCAATATGCGCGACGCGATCGACAACATACTGCGCGCAGAGCCTGCCAGGCCCAGCGCGATCAACCGCGGGATCGACGGCGAGGTGGAAACGATGCTGCTCAAGTGCCTGAGCAAGGATCGAGACCGGCGCTATAAAACGGCCGGAGAACTTGCCCGCGACCTGGAGCACTACCGAGCCGGTGCCCCCATCGAGGCGAAGCGCGACAGTACGCTGTACGTCCTTGGCAAGCAGTTGCGCCGCCATCGGCTGCCGCTTGCGGTCGCAACAGGCTTCGTGCTCGTGCTTATCGCCTCTAG
This sequence comes from Planctomycetota bacterium, assembly GCA_022566435.1. Classification (GTDB taxonomy): domain Bacteria; phylum Planctomycetota; class Phycisphaerae; order UBA1845; family UBA1845; genus JADFIX01. The sequence goes on along the minus strand of JADFIX010000722.1, from coordinate 1,595 downwards.
TATCTTCGCGTGGACGCTCTACGTTCGATCCCAGAACAGCCTCTGCAAGGCGTACCTTGCCCAAGCCCAAGCCGGGCGCACGACCGGGCGGGCGGGACAGCGCCTGCAGAGTCTGGAAGCGCTGGCCAAAGCAGCCGCCATCCGACCGTCGCTTGCACTGCGCAATGAGGCGATCAATTGTCTTGCGCTGACTGATGTCCGCGTCATCCAACAGGTGCAAACCGGGTACACCACGGATATGATTCAGTGTGGGTTCAGTTGGCGCGGAGATCTATACTGGCTGGCGGAGGAGCCGACGCAGAAAACCTTGGTCCGTCGCCTGGCAGACCACCGGACCCTTTTGACACTCCCGGCCGTTTTGTCGGACGGCTCTCGCGCGAATCCCCAAATGAGTCGTGACGGCCGGTATCTGGCCCGCTGCACAAGAGCAAACTGCGAGGTCTGGGATGTCGAGCATGCCGACTTGATCACGACATTCGCTGTGAACGTGACGAATTTCGTTCAGCCTCTTGGGTTCAGCGCCGATGGTCAGGAACTTGCCGTCGGCTGCGAGGATGGGTCGATCCACATCAAGAGTCTGAATTCCGATGGCATGCGTTCGCTCCCGCCCGAGCACGCCCCGGTTCACCGCGTCCGTTATCACCCGGCGGGTGGCGTGCTGGCGACCTCGAGCATCCGAAGCAACGACGTCCTGATCCGTGAAGCGTTTACCGGTAAGGTGCTTCATACGCTGAAACATGCGAGTTACGTCTGGGATGTCGCCTGGAGCGCAGACGGCAGCCGACTCGTAGCAGGGTGCGCTGACACAAAAGCCTACGTATGGAACACGGAGACCGGTGCGCGACAGTTCCTGCTCGACGGGCATACGCGTGAAGTGAGCCGTGTTGGATTCGACCATACGGGAGAGCTAGTCTTCTCGAAGAGTTGGGACGGAACGACTGGGATTTGGGATCAGCGCGATGGAACGTTGTTGCTCACCATACCGGCGATGAGTGGCGAGGCCTTCGTGGGCGATTCTAAACACCTTGGCTTCAGATCCTTTACGAACGGAGTAAGCATCGGAATTGCAGAAGTCGTTCATGGTGATCCACTGCGTACGCTTGTCGGGCGTCCGGGAACGGCTCTGCCGAAATCAGGTCGTTCAAGTCGAATAAGCGAAGACGGTAGGTGGATCACTTATCCTGGCATCGACGGTATCCGGATCTTCGATCTTTGGCTCGGCACTGAGTGTGCCTTCCTGCCCACCGGTGCGAGTGAGTGGGGTGCATTCGCGCCGGACATGTCGGAATTGGTTACGGTTGCCGACAAACGCGTGCTCTCGTGGCCGGTGGCGTTCGACGCACAGGTCATGCGCATAGGGCCGCCCAAGACGATATTGGCCAGCGGACGAGCAACATTCAGGCATTCTGTATTCGTGGGGGACGGGCGCAAACTGATCGTCGCATCACTCCTCGATGGCCACGCGATCGTGCTGAACAGCGATCGTATCCAGGAACCACAGACCATCGGTCCCCACGCACGGATGAGCAGAATCAGTATCAGCCCGGACGATCGATTGTTGGCGACGGGCACGTGGAAGGGGGAGGGCGTTAGGA